>JAJRVC010000607.1 GCA_024277475.1 Deltaproteobacteria bacterium | reverse complement strand
ATAATATTAAGAACAAGTGGTAAAAATTCAGCCAAACTACTTCAAAAATGCTGCATATCCAAAAAAATCCCCGGGGTATCGTATTCAAGGTTCTTGTACAGCCGCGCTCCTCCAAAAACATGCTCGCCGGACTTCACGGTGACGCGCTTAAAGTCAAATTAACCGCCCCTCCCGTCAACAATGCCGCCAACCGGATGAGTATTAAATTTCTGGCAAAAGCCTTAGGAGTCCCGAAATCCTCGTTAGAAATCGTTTCCGGACATACCAGCCGCCACAAGCAGGTGCTCCTGAACTCAGACCAAACCAACATGTCTGAAAAAGAGTATCGTCGTCTTAAGCAATTAATTTTAGGTCTCGGAATTTCTACAACATTGTGAAAATACGCAGGATTTTTTGAGATCTGAGTTTTTTCTCAATCATGGAATTATGAAAACAATTTGATATCATGGATGTGCTGACTTAACTAACCGCACGGGTCGAAATATTTTGATTGGGTTGGCAGAAATCCCTTGACTAATTATTCCCGTTCCGTTAAAAGTGATATTTGAAAAATTGATGCGGGGTGGAGCAGTCTGGTAGCTCGTCGGGCTCATAACCCGAAGGTCGATGGTTCAAATCCATCCCCCGCTACCATAATATATTCAAGGGTTTACAAGAAATTGTAAGCCCTTTTTAATTTTCTATTTTTCCGAATTCCAACCCTATTTCCAACCACCGGCCCTAATTTCAATAATATTATGTCATAAATAGCCACGGAAATGACCACAGGGGAAACAAAAGGGTCGGATCTTAATTATAAACTATTGGCTCCACAATCAGTGCCTGATTGCTTTAAATAACCCGAAGTGAGGTAAATTCTCCATTTTAATTTTCAAAGTGTTTTTAGCGATGGTCTGTGCTTTGCGCATCAAATACCCAGGCGCATTTTAATATGTCATCAAACGCGGCAATGCCAGTGATGATATTTTTTAAAGGCTTAGCGACCGGGAAGTCTCTGCAATATTTACAAAGCTCAGTTAGGCTCTATGGGCTAAAAGAAAGACAAAGGGGCCTGGTTTTAAATATTAAATATCGACGAAAGAAATAGCAGATAGGACATATATTTTTGCGAAAAGATGAATATCACATTTTTATTTTTAATATTCACTCTTATGAAAACCTGAGACGAGGGGTCAAGCTTCCGTTTGGCTCATTATAGAGTTACTGTATTAGTTTCAGCTGGTTATCCACTTGTACGACCGTGCATAAGACTCAGACGACAGAAGCCTACGGCCGCCTCGCACAGGCTTTTCCCTTTATTCCGGTTCATTTTTCTGTAACGCACGATGCCATTGCTCACTGAAAGGGTCAGGATGGCAGTTTCTTCCAACATAACCTGTTCAAACTCACCGGACCCGGCACCCTCTAAAATGCTGCGAGTCAAATAGCCAAGCTACCATTTATACAAGATGACCAGATCTGCAGCCCGCAATATTTTTCATTGGGCTGTTCGATGAAATACAAACGCGTTTGATGCAGGGCTTGCCATAATGCCCCGGGCTTGCAATAGGGTACAGAATGGCCACTGCTGCGATGGAAAGTTTTGAATTGTTTCGTGCTGATATAATATCAAGATAGGATATCTTAAAGGAGTTAAAATGCAAGAATCAAAAAACACCGAAATTAAACGCGCGCTATGTTTTGGCTGTTGGCTGCAGGCCGGAGTCCTCGCTACGATAGAAAACGGAAAAGTAGTAAATCTAAAAGGAGAACCAGGCCACCCGGTCAACCAGGGATGGATCTGCGAGCGTTCCAGGGCATTTATCGAACACCTGTATCACGAGGATCGCCTTAACTATCCCCTGAAAAGGATCGGGGAGAGAGGTGCCGGCAAATGGCAAAAGCTCTCATGGGAAGACGCCCTGAATGAGGTTGCTGAAAAGCTCGACCGCATCAAGGCAGAGAGCGGCGCCGAGGCAATTGCTTCCATCGGCGGTACCGGCAGAGGTTTTTCGGAATTGTTTAAAGTGCGTTTTATGAATCTTTTCGGCAGTCCCAATCATGCCAATGCCAGCCAGTGGTGTTCGGTGGTCAGCCGGCAGATTCATGCAGCCATATATGGCACCGGGGCCAGCCGTGCCGTCAAAGAGCCATGCAAATGCGCCGTAATCTGGGGCGGCAACCCGGCAGAGTCCTTTGCCTGTATTTTTCCGCAACATATTAAAGCCAAGCGGAGGGGTACAAAATATATCGTCATTGATCCCAAGTACTCCGAAACCACAGGCCGGCTTGCAGACCACTGGCTAAGGTTAAGGCCGGGCACCGATGCCGCCCTCGCCCTGGGCTGGCTGAACGTAATCATTGCAGAAGAACTCTATGATAAAAATTTCGTCAAAAAATGGTGCCATGGATTTGACGAGCTCAAAAAACACGTAAAACAGTATTCGCCCCGGAAGGTCGCCGAAATTACGTGTCTGCCTGAACAGGACATTGTGCAGTCAGCGCGACTGTATGCCACCAGCAGGCCGGCGTCGATCATCTGGGGTGTAAAGTCCGACATGCAGGGCATCAACGTCACCAGTATTACCCACGCCAAATGCATACTGCGGGCCATCACGGGTAATCTTGACGTCATCGGTGGCGATATGCTCTCCGGTCCCTGTGAAAAGGCTAACTATGGCGTCATGCTCGAACACATGGATATGCTGCCGGCAGAGCAGAGAAAAAAACAACTCGGAGCAGATACTCACAAGCTCTGGTGTTTTCCCGGATATGAAATGGTTTCTGAATCGACAAAACCCTACTGGTATGACAAGGGCCTATCGGCCGGCTTTCTGCCCGGATGCCACGAACCTGCCGTATGGACGGCAATACTCGACGGCGCGCCCTACCAGGTCAGGGGGTTGATTTGTGGTGCCTGCAATCCGATGGTAGCCTACCCCAACACCAAAAGAATCTACAAAGCCTTAAAAAGCTCAAAACTCGAACTTTTTGTAGTTGCCGAACAGTGGATGACGCCCTCGGCCATGCTGGCGGATTACGTGTTTCCGATTACCAACTGGCTGGAGCACCCCCAACTATATACCCAGACCTTTCAGGGAAGCGGAAATGCTGCAGCCCTGGGAGAACAGGTAGTACCTCCCCTCCATGAACGCAAAAGTGATTTTGAATTTTATCGGGGCCTGGGCTTAAAGCTCGGTCAGGAAAAGTACTGGCGCGACAGCCTTGACAAAGAGTGGGACTGGTGCCTGCAGCCGCTGCTGCAGGAGCTCAACTTGAGCTCTTCCGAAGAGTTTGCCAAAAAGCAACGCTGGTGGTCGCCCCCGGCAGTAGAAAAAAGATATGAAACCATTGATCCGGAAACGGGTAAAGCCCGGGGATTTGCAACCCCAACCGGCAAGGTCGAGCTTTATTCCACCATCCTCGAAAAGCTGGGCTATGATCCCTTACCCGGCTACAAAGAACCACCCGAAACACCGGTCAGCCAACCTGAGCTTGCAAAAAAGTACCCCTTCATTCTCATCACCGGCGCCAGATTCCGGCCTATGAACCACTCTGAACATCGACAAATTCGCTCTCTTCGCAGACTGTATCCTTACCCAACAGCAGAAATCAACCCGGAAACCGCTCGACAGCTCGATATCGGTGAAGGCGATTGGATGGTCATCGAAACAGAAAGAGGAAAGATTAAGCAAAAAGCCAAGCTGACTTCCAGAATTCCACCCCGCATGGTGGAATCCCAACACGGCTGGTGGTTCCCGGAGCAAATAGATGAGGACCCGATATTATTTGGCGTTTTCGAATCTAATGTGAATGTTCTAACACCCGATAGCGAAAAATATTGTGATCCGGCAACAGGCGCCGTCAACTTTGGCCCGTTGTTGTGCAGAGTCTACCCTCTGAAGAAATTTGCAACTAGCGAGTAGATACCCGGGTCCAGAGGGCCTGTCGAAGATCCAGCTCCGCGGGGGGCACTGATTCCTCCCTACTTTGTATTATTTTCAAGGCGGATCCAGTTATCTCTGACCCCCGACGGCGGGATCTTCGACTGGCTCTTCGAGGCGTAGGATTGTACCCCTACGAGGCGATAGGCACAGAGGCCCAGATTTTCGATGAAGGTGGAGGGCAGGAGTGGGTGCCATTTCTTTCACCGAATACAGTATTCGGCTTTCCCACAATGCTTTCACGTCGGTGTGAGGCATATATTGTCTTGATAGCGTACTCGCTGCGCCAACCGGCGCTACTAATTTTAACCACGGCCTTTGAAGAAGTACAGGGCTTGGGGGGAAATTTCACGCCCCCCCCCAAACCCCATCGATCAAATTGTTCGATACTACACTATCCTCTTAAAAAATTCTGGGAAAATTTGTTTCGCAGCATCAAACAGAAAGTACCTTTTTGTTCTGTTCAAAGATCTTTTTACCAATTCCTTTCACTTTCATGAGATCTTCGATTTTTTCAAAATCACCGTTCGTTTCCCGATATTCAATTATCTTGGCGGCCCGGTCTTTTCCGATCCCCTTCAGCGTTGCCAGAGTTTTAGCATCCGCTTGGTTGATATTGATCTTTTGCATCGATGCCACGGTTTCATTTGTTTTTGCGACTCCTTCTTTTTTTACTTCAGCCAGAGCCGGATTAACGATTAGTAGGGTCAAGAAGGCCATAATTGATAGGGTAATGCTAACCAAGTTTTTTGTTGACATGGAGCGATGTCTCCTTTTTAGTTCCTATTGAAGTTTGCAGATCCAGTGTCAGTAAAACAGTGGATCCATGAATTTTGCGCTCGTCCTCCCCCCGTGGGAAGACAAAACAAGGCTGGTTTATCGTGGCCACGATAAACATTAAAAATAAAAATTTCTTCGAAGAACTCCAAGACACAAGAGCAATTCTTATGCCTAATATCGGAAATGCCTTATTTTAGCGTCAACCCCCACCTCTTTGGAATAACGAGACCTTTGGTAAGCGCCTAATTCCTGACGAAAATTTCGCTTTAAATTAATTGAAATAAAATTGACGGGTATTTTGAACCGTCGATTTTGCCATAGAAAAAAATATGAACTAATTCTCTAAATGTGTTTAGGGCTTCTCAAAATTGTGCAAATTTTTTCCTGCTCTCTGTCTAAAAGAGATTAAAGCGAACTATAAAAGTACCGATATAATGTACAGGGCTTCAGCCAGATAGAGGATTTGAAAATGTGGATGAAAATATTCATTAATTTTTTGCTTGTCTTTGCAGCTTACCTTTTTACCATCATACTGGCCATTGCCGGTTTAACTGCATGGGTTAAATCCAAAAAACAAATATCAAGGGATAAAGCCCGAAATTAAGGCTTTAACATGATATTTGTGAAGCATCGGTGAAATTAGATGCTTGATGGGTTTTGGCCGGAAATTTCGCCACAGCACACACTCGTCCAACCCAAGGGCCGGACCCAGGAATCCCGGGATATCCCTTCACAGGAAAAAAAAGGCATCACCTTGCTGCTGTTGATCGATGCCGGGAGAGTTTGATCTGTAGCTGTTCCAACGAAAATATTTATTTCAACGTCCCTTCCGATATTACAACCGACTCCGTGCAGGGTAAATAGCGGGGATGGCAAATCAAAGACCCGGAACAGATT
>JAJRVC010000606.1 GCA_024277475.1 Deltaproteobacteria bacterium | reverse complement strand
TGGCTCAGTATGGTACAATTTTAAAGCTGGGTGTTACACCGGAAAAATGCGCGAAAATCATTTTGAAAGGTGTCGCTAAAAACAAACCGATCATTCCGGTAACCGGTCTTACGCACGTGCTGTGGCGGTTGGTGCGCCTGGCGCCCATCGCGCTCATGAAATTGGTAAGCAGGGATTATGATAAATGGCGCGATAAAGTGCGTGAATTTGACCGGTGATAAAGTTGGAGATCTATAACCCCCAGACGATTCCACGGGGACCGGCATTGATCACGGTTGTTTCTCCGATACGATCGATTTGACCGGCGCTTCCATGGATATGTCCGCAGACGACCAGGTTCGGCTTTTTAATAAGGATGGTTTCTCTAACTGCTTGACTTCCCAAACTCCTGCCATTGGAAGATACGTCCAGTACACCCGCGGGGGGTGAATGGCTGATCAGCACACCGCCTGATGGGCAATCGTGCAAGAAATCGCAGGCCTCATCTTCGGAAAAATCATAGCTCCACGATCCAAAGGGTGTAATCGGTATACCGCCTCCGATACCGAAAAATGAGATCTCCGCGATGGTTACCCGACTGCCGTGCAGCACGCGGGCATTTTCCCATGATCGACAGGCCTGCAATAGCTCTTCGCTGGATTCACTGTTTCCGGGAACCAATACGGTCGGTTTGGTAATCGCCGATAAAGGGGCAATAATTTCGTCCAACCCTCGGCGAGCTACACAGAAATCACCGGCACCCACAACTACATCAACGCTATTGGAGAGTTCGACCAGCTTTGAAGCGATATGAAAATCATTATGTAAGTCGCTAAACACCAACAGTTTCATCTTTAGAAACAGCCTTGCGGATTTTCATATTGTGAGCCAGGGAACAGAGAACCGGCACCACAATTAAGGTGAGGAGGGTGGCAAACCCCAGTCCAAAGATTACCGCGACAGCCATGGGTCCCCACCACTGGGAAGACTCACCGCCGATATCCCAGGTCAGTTTGCTGAAATCAAAGCTGATTCCGGTTGCCATGGGAAAAAGTCCCAAAATTGTGGTGATGGCCGTCAACATCACCGGACGAAATCGAACCGAACCGGCACGCAGCAGGGCATCGTAAGAGGAAAGCCCTTTGGCCAAAAGCTGGTTGTAATAATCAATCAGCACGATGGCATTATTCACCACAACGCCGGCCAGGCTGATGACCCCGATACCGGTCATGATAATTCCAAAAGCGGTTCCGGTAACCAGCAGTCCGATAAAAACACCGACCAGCGAGAGGACCACCGAGGTCAAAATGATAAGCGGCGTGATAAAGGAGTTGAACTGGGTCAGAAGAATCAGTAAAATGATGGCAATGGCGGCGAAAAAAGCCTTGCTGAGAAAAGACCGCGCTTTAGCCTGCTCCTCCTGCTCGCCGCTGAAGCGGTAAACATATCCGCGGGGCCAGACGATATTCTGCTGCAGCCGGTTGTCAATTTCCTTGATGACATCATTGGCCAGGCGGCCGGATACATCGCCGGATATAGTGACCACCCGTTTTTGATCCAGCCGCATGATGGCTCCAATGCCGCTGCCCAATGAGACTTCAGCCAGGGTGGTCAGGGGAATGGGTTCTCCCCGGGGCCCGGAAACCGTAATCCGTTTGAGGTTTTCAATGGAGCGCCGATCACGTTCCGGCAGTCTGGCGATAATGTCATATTCATCTTTGCCTTCGCGGTAAACGCCCGCTTTGACACCGTTGATGGCGGCTTTGACGGTGTAGGCAATCGTGTAAGTATCCAGCCCCAACAGCGCCGCCTTTTCTTTGTCTACCCGGACCCGGATTTCCGGCTTGCCCTTGACGAAATTATCCTTCAAATCGACCAGTCCGGCAATATCTCTGATTTCCTTGCGCACCCTGGCTGCCAGCTCACCGAGTACAAGTATATCTTCGCCGGAGATTTCAATGTTGATGGGAGCGCCGGTGGGCGGACCTTCTTCTTCTTTTTCTACCTGAACTTCCGCCCCGACGATGGTTTTTAAAATCCGTTGTCGGATTTCGTTGACGATTTCAGAAGACGGCCGGGAGCGGTCGTGGAAATCTTTAAAATCAAGCACCACCCGGCTGATGTGGGTACCGGTTCCGCCCTGGGAAAAAGGGTCCCCTCCCACCGCACCGATATTGGAAATCACATAACGAATGTCTTTATATTCGGAAACAATCTTTTCCGCCCGGGCTACCAGTTTGTCGGAAGTATCCAGGTTGGTGCCTTCAGGTGCCTTGATATTGACATAGGCGCGTTTGGGCTCGGTTTCCGGAAAAAATTCTACACCTTTGCCGAAAATGCTGAAAGCCATAACAGCCGCTACGAGCATTACAAAAGAAAACAGCAACACAACCCAGCGGTGGCGCAGGCACCATCTCAACAGGGCCAGATAAGCCCGCTTGACGACCGGTTCCTCTGAATGTGAATTGTTTTTCGGGTTGACCAACTTTACTTTCTGGTAACGCGCCGAAAGAACCGGATTGATGATCAACGCCACAAATAGCGAAGCGCTTAATGCCATGATCAGAGTCAGCGGCAGATAGCCCATGAATTCGCCCATGATGCCCGGCCAGAACAGCATCGGCGAGAAAGCACCCAGAGTTGTCAGGGTGGAGGTAATCACCGGCCAGGCCACTTGGTCGGCACCGACACGAGCGGCTTGCTGCCGTGTTTTGCCCTGCTGCATGTGCCGGTAAATATTTTCCACAATCACAATGCCGTTGTCTACCAGCATTCCCAGGGCCAGTATCAGCGAAAAGAGCACTACCATATTCAGGGTGACACCAAAACCGGTCAGGAGAGCAAAGGTGATAAACATGGAATAGGGAATCGCCAGGGCCACAAAAATGGCCGACTGGCCTCCGATAAAGATAAAAATAATGACAAGCACGAGAATCAGACCGGAGATTATATTGTTTTCCAGATCAGCAACCATGAGCCGCACATCATTGGACATGTCCGCCGTCAAGTCGATTTTCAGGGTTTGCGGCAGTTGGGGACGCATGTCCTTAACAATGCGTTTGACTTCATCGGTCACCCGCACGATATTTTCGCCGCTGCGCTTTGATACGGCTATCGTTACACTTTTTTTCCGGTTGATCCGGCTGCGGGTCAATGGATCTTTGAAAGAATCCCGGATGTCGGCAACGTCACGCAGATACACGGGCATGCCGTCCCTCACAAAGACCACGATAGAAAAAATTTCCGACGGCTGCTTGAAGTCATCCGGAACCCGCACCAGATACTTGGCTTCTCCGATGTCCATACTGCCGCCGGGCATGTTTACATTGCCGCGCGTCACGGAATTGATAATACTGGAAAAAGGTACGTTGTAGGCTGCCACACGATCCAGGTCGAATTCCACATGAATTTCTCGTTCCAGACCGCCGCTGATACGGGCTTCCAGCACACCGTTGATGGATTCAATCTGATCCTGCAAATCCTCAGCCAGATTCTGCAACCGGCGCAGGCTGAAAGGTCCGGACAGGACCACCCGGATGACCGGCATATCTGAAAAGTTGACTTCCGCAATAGTCGGATCATCGGGAAGATCGGCCGGCAAATCGTTTTTGGCCTGATCCACCTTGTCCCTGACCTTCTGAACGGCGTCATCCAGATCTACCTTGGGTAAAAACTTGATGGCCACCGTAGAAATACCCTCCGCCGAGGTGGAACGGATTTCCTCGGCATTATCGATGCCCTTGAGTTTGCGCTCGATGGGGATGGTAATCAGCTGCTCCATGTCCTCGGGGGCCACGCCTTCGTAAGTGGTGGTGACAAATACATAAGGAATGGTAATGTCCGGAAAGGATTCACGGGGCAGGGTGGCATAACTATAGATGCCGGCAATAACGATGATGACCAGCAGCGCAAGTACCGTTGCCTGCCGTTTAAGAGCCACCTGGTTTAAAATCATTTAACGGCCACCTTCATGCCGTCTTCAACTTCAGTCTGTCCCCTGACAATCAGGTGATCGCCGAATTTGAGCCCGCTGGTGATCTGCACCCGGTCGCCTTCAATCACGCCGATGGATATAGTGTGCGATTCGGCGATGCCGTCTTTTTCTAAAAATACAATCCTTTCCCCGCCTTTATCGATGATGGCAAACAGGGGCACCGTAACCGCATTGGGAATGGCCCGGCGGACAAAGGCTACCCGGCCGATCATTCCCGGCCGGATGTCATGCTCGGGATTATCGATGATCGATCGCACCAGGAAGGTTTTGGTGGCCGGATCCGCTTTAAAAGAGACAAAATCAACGGTTCCAATTAAAGAACGTTCCGCAAAGGCGTCAATTTTGACCGGTGTTTTTTGGCCTTTTTTCACATAGCGGACATCGAGCTCGGGGACCCGTACGTTGATCTTGATTCTGTCAATGTTGACAATCTCTGCAATCGGCTTACCGATATCCGCATATTCGCCCACATCCACATAGAGATGGTTGATAATTCCGGTAATCGGGGATTTCGGAAATCCATGATTGTACTTGACTTTGATTTGCTCAAGATCGGTCAACGCCAGTTTGAGTTGGGTCTCGCTTTGTTCGAGTTCCTCTTTGGCGATAATTTTGTTGTCATAAAGCCGCCGACGCCTCTCATAGAGATCCCTAGCCAGGTTATACGCCGCTTTGGAGTATTCCAAGGCCGCTTTGAGGACGGAAACATCTATTTTGGCAAGCAGCGTGCCCTTTTGCACGGTTTGACCTTCCTGGGGTCCGATCCACTCGACACGGCCGGCGGCATTGGCCGCCACCTTGACATCTTCATAGGCCTCGGTTTCGCCGGGCAGGAAAACGACATCCCGGATGGATACCGGCTCCACAACTGTGACAGAAACCGGAATCGCAGCAATCTCACGGGAGTTGCTTTCGGCAATGGCCGTATTTTCCCGATCTTTACAGCCGGTCATCACAAAGATTGCCAGCAACGCAATCAGTGCGGCCGGTACTATCGTATAAAAAACCCTGGCTGCTTTCATTTAACTCTTCTTTCATCGGCTTAAGCCCTGAAAGGCAAGCCGTAGTAATCGTTCGGGGCGTTGCGGGTCCGCCAGCTCAGGCTGAATCTTTTCCAGATTCAAACTGAAATCAATCAGACTGAGCACCAGAAACGCAACCTCATCCGCATTGACTTTTTTGATTTCTCCCGCTGACAAGCCTTCGGAATATATCCGTTTTACTGCTTCAAACATCTGGCGGTGGTAAACTGGGAAATCATATCCCGGGGCATCCTGAGAAGGACTGTAAATGAGACCATGAATCATTGTATACAGGCCCTGGTATTCCTGAATCTCCTCGTATATTCGTCGATAAAGAAAAATGATTCGATCCTGCACCGTTCCCGACACTTCAAACACTTCGTCGATAATTTTCTGCTGAACTTCCGCCCCCCATTTCAAGATGGCGTAATACAGACCCTCTTTGCTTTGAAAATAATAGTACAATACCGGTTTGCTGACACCGGCCCGGGCAACAATTTCCCGGACAGAAGTGGAAGCATAGCCCTTTTCAGCAAACAAATGGGAGGCGGTTTCCAATAGCCTTTCCCGGGTCCCGGATTCCAGTGGCTTGATTTCGCCTTTATTTTTCATAGAGGACACCTTCGTTTTTCAAAAAACCGTCCACAGTCCACCAGCGCAAAAATAACGAGCGCTACTAATATACCTACCGGTAGGTATATTATAATCTCTTTCTGGAATTTTCCAAGGGGTTATCATCAATAGCTCAATGGATTCCATTTACAACCTGAAAATTAATGAACTTATTTTATTTGATAATTTGCTTCTAGTTTGTCATATTATCAAAAATAAATATTTTATTTATTAAAATTTCAATAGGTTGTAATCGAAACAAGAAAAGATGTCATGGCACACGATACATACAGCTGTTTTGCTGAATTAAAAAATCATGAGGAACAAGATAGGGATTACAAAATATCCATCAGCGATGTCGGTTCCGGAGTCACGATTATAGCGCCCCACGGTGGGAAAATTGAACCGGGAACATCCGATATTGCCAGAAAAATCGCCAAAGAAAGATTTAACTACTACTGTTTTGAAGGTGTTAAAAAGGAAAATAATGGACGTCTGCATATAACCAGTCACAATTTTGATGAGCCGATGGCTGTTAAAATAATATCGGGATCCCATATAGTGGTTGCGATTCATGCCTGTACCGGCAACGAAAGATTTGTTTATCTGGGGGGGCTGGATAAAATGCTCAAAGAGTTCATTGCAGATGAGTTGAAATCCAGAGAAATTACAGTTCCAAAGGGAGATGGGAGATTTAAAGGCTTAAATCCTAATAATATTTGCAATCGGGGTGCAACTGGAAAAGGGGTACAGCTGGAAATCACCCGGGGGTTGCGGGATGACTTAAAAAAAAGACAATTAATTTCCGAGGCCGTCCGGGCTGCTCT
>JAJRVC010000605.1 GCA_024277475.1 Deltaproteobacteria bacterium | reverse complement strand
CCGGTTCCGCTGAATTTCTGACAGTCCGAACACTGACAGTTCGCGGCAAAAACAGGATCGCCGGAAATCTCATATTTGATCGCACCACAGTGACACCCACCCGTTTGACTAGCCATGACGACCTCCAGTTGATTGAATTCTTATAGTGGCCCAGTCTATTTCAAATCCGCAAACCATCAACGAAAAACAAACCATCCAGATATAACGATTTCGAGAGATCAAAACGGCAGGAGCACTACCTGCCGGGCGCAATGCCATCAAACAGGATCGATTTTATCTGCTCGGAAAGCTCCTCTATTGAGCCTTTTTCGGGCAGGTACCATTCCACTGTCCAGTTAAGCGAACCGATGGTGAAAAGACGCAAGACCTTGAGATTGATATCCGCCCTGATGGCCCCCGCATCCTGGGCGTCTTGCAGGAGCTCATCCCAATAGCCGACATAGGCCGCACGGATGGACACGTTCTTTTGGCGCAGTTCTTTCGGCAATTGGCCGTAATTGCGGATATTTGCCGATACAAAACTGCCATGGGACAAAAGCCCCGATAGATGTCCATCTATTGCGGCTTCAAGTCTGGCCCTGGCGGGTGCAGTTTTTCCCAGCTCCTCGACCCGGCGTTTCACCTCATCAAAAACATAAGTGATCCCGAGATGGAGAATTTCGGAAATGATCTCGTCCTTGGATGAGAAGTGATAATAGACACTGCCCGCCTGCATTCCAGCAGCCTCGGCGATTTGGCGCAATGTCGTCGAGGCATAGCCCTTGTCCCGTAAAAGCGCGGAAGCCGCGTCGAGTATCTTGCCGCGCGTCCTGTGCTGGAGCGTAGCGGTTTTCCGGCGCTGGCCTTCGACCGAGCCACCACCCGAGCCAACACCCGGCCTTTTCCTGACGTCCTTCACGCTCAATTCGTCCACCTAAAAATCTACCCTAACAAGCATTAGGTAGATTAGCGCAAATTGTGCAGGTAGGGGAACCAGGAAAAAAGGAACAAATCGGGAAGCGAAATTACTGCCAAGAGGGGAATGGGAAATAGATCCGGACCGGCGTCACAGGAATTATATCGGTGCCGGGATTATTGTCAAAGTGCTGATGAGTAATTGACGGTGATTTATAGTCTATTCCCGGAGGCCGATGCCGATCCGCCAGCCCTCTTCCTTCCGTCATGGCCGCGGAGGCGGCCAACCAGTTCACTTCGACAAAAGGGCGACATATCGTTCAATCTGATAGCCCTCGTCTGGTCGATGGTCGGTTGGATTCCGGTATCTCGATACTGCATCTTGATGCGAGCATCTGGATGCCTTCGCAGGAATGACGGGGAGGGTGGACATGAACGAGTACACTAGCTCGCTGGGGAAACCCCTTCTGGCTAAGGGTGCGCTGAAAAAGCAAAAAAACTCAACGTCATCCCGGCGCAGGCCGGGACCCAGTTCACTTCGAAAAAAGGGTGCGGTTGCGGATGAATTAACAGCGCTCACCAAGTCGATGGTCGACTGGTTTCCTGGCATCTAGATGCCTTCGCAGGAATGACGTCTTGTGTGTGGACAAGAATGAGTACACCAGCTAGCTGGATAAACCCCGTCCAGCCTGAGAAAACATTCACCTATGATTGATATAGTCAGCATATTTCTTTTTTGAATCATAATCAAGTGCGGATAAAATTCCCATTGCCTCGTCTTCGTTCATTGCATCACTTAACAACTCTCCAATAGTAATAGTCCTACCATCAGTTGTTGTTAATATGGTATTATCTCCAACTTTCCCTGCCCCCCCTGTGCTTCCCCAGCCACCTTCGCTGAAGCTTCTTCCGCCTGCACGGTGCTGGAATACTTGAACGCGATTGCCCCGGCCACCATCACACTAATAATAACTGTGTATGTCGCTGCTTTATTCCCAATCTGACGTAAACCAATCATGCAGCCTGCCCCTTCATCAGTATCAGTCGGTTCTTCTAAAATTCCCATGACACAAATTCTATAAGAGTCATGATTATTGTCAAACCACTGCCGATCCGCCCGCCCCCTTCCTTCCGTCATGGCCGCGGAGGCGGCCAACCAGTTCACTTCGCCAAAAGGGCGACATATCGTTCAATCTGATAGCCCTCGTCTGGTCGATGGTTGACTGGTTTCCTGCCTTCGCAGGAATGACGGGGAGAGTGTGGCGGACCTTTCGTGTCACTTTGCCCTCGAGCAACACAAAACGTCATGGCCGTTGAGGCGGCCGGGCGGGGGGACCTATTTTTGCTAGTTCTAAACACGCGCCCCAACCAGGTTTCGGCGATCAAACCCGCTAAACCTTGCCCTTATCGCCACCGGGCAGATTTATATCCACCTCATGATCGATCATCAGCGGCTTTTCCGGAGCCGGTGTGTCGGGTGTTTTCGGCTCATCAATCCCCAACGCCTCCGAGTTAAGGACCGTAAGAAGCGGCGTCAGGCCATCGGTATCTTCAAACACGAATATTTCGATATCGCGACGCGCATTTTCGCTCCAACCGGCAAGTTGAAGGGCGGCTTCGGCTTTGGAAAAGAGCCCGTGATTGCGAATAGGCTGGCGTTGACCGTGTTT
>JAJRVC010000604.1 GCA_024277475.1 Deltaproteobacteria bacterium | reverse complement strand
CAGAAATGAGCAATTTTTTCTCTGAGCAAGGCCGCACAAGGGTTTACGTTGAGACGTACTTTTCGTACTTCGCAGACGTAAACCCGCGGAGAACGCCGCTCAGAGAAAAAAGGGCCATTTATGGATGGAAACTAGCTAATGCTTTGTAGATGGGGCTTCTTTTGTTCCCCTTTAACAAACTTTTCCATTTCCACTGCTGCAGCCTGGAGGTCTATGGCAGAAAGATTGCCGGCCAACCCCGCATGTCCTCAGTCTAAACAAAAAGACCGGAAAATAAATCCGGTCTTTTGCTATCTATCACTCAAAGCAATTTTGTCAGCAGCAACTTTCAAATCGACAATTGGACATGTCCGGGCCGTCACAGCAGTAGGTTCCAGCAACACAACCACAACCGTCTACGACATGATAACAGCAAGATTTTGCTGCAGACTTATCGCTTTTTTTCTTTTTATCTTTCTTGTTCATGTTTTCACCCCCTCATTTATTATTAATCTTTCAGCTTTTCATTCAACTCTAAAATATGCTTACGGAAAATTGGCAAGTCCCATATCCGAATCGGACTAGCGGCCTTTGACCATCAGCCCTCCATCGACTATGATCTCCTGTCCTGTTATGTAGGACGACTCTTCTGAGGCGAGAAAGAGGCCACAGTTTGCGATATCTTCAACCGAAGCCAACCGGCCCAGGGGAACCCAATCGCTTATCTCCTTTCTGGTTACCTCATTCCACTCCTTTTGCATCGGGGTGTCGACCGGACCCGGATGAATGATGTTGGCCCTGATGTTTTGTTTCGCGTGCACGATGGCCAGGGAACGGGTTAAAGATATCAAGGCCCCCTTGCTCGCCGTGTACGCGTCCTGCGCCCTTGTAAATCCCATATAGGCCACACCGGAACCGATATTGACAATGGCACCGCCTCCCGCCTTGATCATCTCTGGAATACCGTATTTACATGTCCAAACTGTTCCCTTCAAATTGATGTCCATGACCCGGTCCCAGACCGCTTCTTCGGTCTTGACCACATCCAGATCCCTGTCACGCCACAGGACCCCGGCGTTGTTAAAAAGGATATCCAATCGCTGATAAGTTTCGACGCCCTTGGTGATCGCATCTTTAATTTCCTCTTCGACACCCACGTCGCATCGTATAAAAATCCCCTTTCCACCCCGGCTTTTAATAAGCGCAATGGTTTCATCTCCGACCTTTTTATCGATATCGACCGCAATGATCCTCGCTCCCTCCTTGGCAAACAGGAGGCAGGTGGCTCGCCCAATTCCCATCCCGGCCCCCGTGATAAAAGCGATTTTATCCTTTAGTCTCATTTAGCTTGCTCCCACCAAGTCCATTGATTTTTCATAAATATACGTCGCGCAAATTCTATAAGTGCTTAAAGAGTCCGATTGCATAAGGACTCATAAACCGACTTATGAAATGACCAGGCCATCTCATCTGATTTTGCACATTTCTACGTAGGACGCTGCTTTTAATTTTAATTCAGTCAGCTCCTCGTCATCTAAAACCTGGAAAAAATCATTCTCATTTGTATTTTTCTGCCCGGTACATTTTTGCAGGTAATATAACCTGGCACCTTTTATCATTTTTGCCACGTCTTCCATATTGTCCCGGCAAACAAACGGTTTAACGCATGTTGTCCTGAATTCATAAGGCGTGTTGGCTGACAGGATAATATTGAGACTTTTTATAATATCATCCATTTCAATCTTCTCTCTACATAGCTTATCGTATTGTTCAGCATCGGTTTTAATATCCATCGCCACGTAGTCTAAAAGACTGTGGTCAATAAGCTCCTGGAGCATTGCGGGATTCGTCCCGTTGGTATCCATCTTAACAAAAAATCCCAGCGCTTTTATACTTTCACAAAATTCCAACAGGTCATCATGCAGGGTCGGTTCTCCGCCACTGATAACCACTGCATCTAAAAAATGGACTCTCTCATTCAGGAACTGAAAAAAGTCCTTTTCGTCAATGGGCTGGGATGAAGGAGAATAATCGTAAGAAATGAGATAACGATTATGACACCAGAAACAGCGCATATTGCAACCCTGGGTTCCAATCACGGCTGAGATTTTTCCCGGGTAATCTATCAGGCTGGACTTTTGGATTGCACCGATTTTCATTTGGATTGTTTAGGTCGTTAGGAGCATTTTATTCGTTTGGATGGTTAGGAAGACCTTCGTCCATTGGAGGTTGGAGGTAAAAAATTTCTTGGCCTCAATTCTCAAACGACCATCGTCCTATCACTTTGAGCCTTGAGCATCTCAGTTTTTCTTTACTTTATTCCACATTCAATACCCGATCCTCTCTATCCCTATGCACCATGTCCTTTCTTTCCGCATTCCGGCCGGGGCATAGGCGTGAGCCCCTATAGGCCGGGAGCCGCATTCAACACCCCTCGCCCCCGCCCCTGTGTCCCTTGCTCTCTGCCCCGATAATCGTACCTTTCACAATTACAATTCCCTTCCAACCTCAGTTGCATCGAGCTTTCAACATCGCGCTGTCTACCGGCACAGCTCGCTTTTCGCCATCTTCCAGCATCCGTCTTCTGGCTTCCGGCACCTGTTTCCCGCCACCTGCATCTTTATCAAGCTTGAATGTCTTCCGATCACCATACTCGGCCTGCTTGCCGTTGTTCCACTGTTTCACCGGCCGGAGGTAACCCACCACCCGGGAATAGACTTCGGTTTCCTGGTTGCAGATCGAACAGGTTTTCTGTTCCCCGTCAAGATACCCGTGGGACGGACATATGCTGAAGGTGGGTGAAAGGGTAAAATACGGCAGCCGGTAATTGCCGGCAACTTTTCTGATCAATCCTTTGATGGTCGTTGTGTCGCTGACTTGTTCACCAAGAAAGATATGAAGAACAGTCCCGCCGGTATATTTAGTCTGCAGGGTGTCCTGCAGTCTCAATGTTTCGAAAATATCATCGCTGTAATTGACGGGCAGTTGGCTGGAGTTGGTGTAATAAGGAGCTGCGCCCCGGCGAAACTCTGCTTCGTTGGCACTGATAATGTCCGGATATTTCTTTTTGTCCAGATTTGAAAGCCGGTAAGAAGTGCCCTCGGCCGGTGTGGCCTCCAGGTTAAATATTTCTCCGGTTTCTTTCTGAATATCAGCCATCAAATTCCGCATAAAATCCATCACTTCGACGGCAAATTTCTGGCCGGCAGCGGTGGTAAGATCTTCGCCCAGCAAATTTAGGCAGGCCTCGTTCATGCCGATGATGCCAATGGTGGAAAAGTGATTTTTCCAGTAACACCCGCTGTTGTTTTTAATCTCCCGCAAATAAAATTTTGAATAAGGATAAAGATTGTTATCGGTAAATTTTTCAAGAACTTTGCGTTTAATGGATAAGCTTTCCACCGCAAGTTGGATTTTTTCTTGCAAGGTTGCATAAAACTCTCCTTCGTATTCGCTCACATATCCAATCCGCGGCAGGTTAATGGTCACCACACCGATAGATCCGGTCAGCGGGTTGGCACCGAACAACCCCCCGCCTCGCTTCAAAAGCTCCCGGTTGTCCAAACGCAACCGGCAGCACATGGATCGGGCATCCTCGGGTGACATATCCGAATTGACAAAGTTGGAAAAATAAGGGATGCCGTACCGGCCGGTCATCTTCCAGATAGGTTCTAGGTTCGGATTGTCCCAATCAAAATCAGCCGTGATATTATAGGTAGGAATTGGAAAGGTAAACACACGTCCTTTAGCATCTCCCTCCATCATAACCTCGGCAAAAGCCCGGTTAATCAAATCCATTTCCGGCTGAAAATCCCCATAGGTTTCTTCACGATTCACACCCCCCACAACGACGGGTTGATCTTTTAAAATCGAAGGCACGTAAAGATCCATGGTGATATTGGTAAAAGGGGTCTGGAAGCCGACCCGCGTGGGGATATTGATGTTAAAGATAAACTCCTGCATTGCCTGCTTTATGTCCTTGTAATCCAATCGGTCAAAACGAATAAATGGCGCCAGCAGTGTATCAAAATTGGATATGGCCTGGGCTCCGGCGGCTTCGCCCTGCAGCGTATAGAAAAAATTGACAATCTGCCCCAGAGCTGAACGAAGATGTCTGGGGGGTGCACTTTCCACCTTTCCTTCAACCCCTTTGAAACCCTGTCTGAGCAGGTCCTGCAAATCCCAGCCTACACAATAAACCGAGAGCAGACTCAGGTCGTGGATGTGAAGATCTCCATTTTTATGGGCGCGTCTGATTTCCTGGGGATAGATGGAGTTGAGCCAGTACTCTGCTGTCACATCCGATGAAATGTAGTTGTTCAGCCCCTGCAGAGAATAGCACATGTTGCTGTTTTCTTTAATCTTCCAGTCCAGCTTCCGGATGTAATGGTTTACCAGGTCCACATGAGCCCGGGTGGTCATCTTTCTGATCTGAGCATGCTGTTCGCGGTATAAAATGTAAGCCTTGGCGGTTTTGTAAAAGGGAGAATCCAGCAGCACCCGTTCAACGATATCCTGGATTTCTTCCACTTCAGGTATGGGACCCAGACGCAGCTCGTGGGCCAGGGTTAAGGCGCGCAGCGTCAGTTTTCGGGCTTCCCGTTCCTCGAACTCTGCAGTGACCTTGCCCGCCTTGGCTATGGCGGCGGTGATTTTTGGTGAATCGAACTCGACAACCCTTCCGTCTCTTTTCTTTATTTTCTCAAACACGTCAGAATATCTCCCAGTTATTCAAATAGATTAAAATATAGCTGCGATCCGTTGCACACAAAAATTTGGCCGAGGCAAAGCACCGAAAAATTCATCTTCACTGCCCGTTTCGATAACACAACCGGGAACAGATAAATGTTCTCTAAAATGGGAACGGCTGGAAATTAAAACCGAAAAAAAGAAGACCTTGCGTCGATTCTAAAGGTAACCCCTGTAAATCGAAAGGCATGCAGCCTTGTTTGTAGGTCATCCGAAAATTCGAATGATAAAATATTTATACCACAATATATTGAGGGATGCAAATAAATATGTTCAACATGTTGGGTAATAAATCTTTAATCAGATGTCAACCCAGTGCTGCGACCTTGGAGGTAATACGTTTGCTGACGAGTTGAGCTAGGTGCTCTTAGTTCGCTTCGCTCAAAATTGGGATGTTGGAATACTGGAATAATGAGTACTCTACACTCCACCACCTTGAAAAATTTGGCGATTCATGGGATAAATAACGCCATGGATCACAAAAAGAATATCAATAGAAGCTTTAAAAATGGTTCCCAAAAGCCTTGATCCAGATACAGAAATCAGCGACCACAGCAGAGCTGGGGGTATGAGGATGGCCCCTGGAAGCAACCGTCAAAACCCTGGTGGTGGACTTGGGAAAAAAGCATTACACATTGGTTTTGATGCCCGGAGACAGGCAACTTTCCATGAAACGCCTGGTCAGGCTCTGTGGGGTAAAACGCGCCGGCATGGCGGGTTCACAAACCGCCGAACGCATCACCGGCTATCTTGTCGGTGGCATCAGTCCGTTCGGGACCAAACAAAAATTGCCGGTGGTGATGGAAGCGAAAATTTTGACATTTGAAAAAATTCTGACCAACGCCGGGCGGCGGGGTATGATGCTGGTGGTGGCTCCGGCGGATGTCCGGACAGCCCTCGCCGCCACGGTTGCCGCCGTTGCCCAATCCTGAGCAATGACGAATGACTATCCTCGGATTGAGCGGTTCAGCGTTCGGAGTTCCCGGTTGAAAAGCCCAAAGCTGGGCATCTTAAAGGGATTTCGCATCCATTGGTGGCAGCGAGGCTGTTACACCCAATGGTGAAAATGGTCATCCGGGCATCGTGTTGAAACAAAAGCAACGTCAGGGTATTACAACCTCTGAACCCTGAACCTGTAACCGATCATCTTAGAGTCTTAGTCGTGAATTCTTTGCATTTTATGGCAAAACTTTTTTTCATCACGAAAACACGAAAGCTGGAAAGCACTAAATTTAGGTCATCTTTTTTTCGTGTTTTCGTGATTAATTTTTCCTGTTTGGTTCCGGTTTATCCGGGTTGGGTATTCATTGATCATTCCAAAGGCTGAAACCAATCCATGAAGCGCTCATCTTCAAAATGAATGATACCATCCATCAGCTGATTCACCTGTCTGGTAACCGGTCCGGGCGCTTCAAGTTCCCGATCCTCAAAACGACAGATCGGTTCAACTTTTATTCCGGTATGGCAGGTGAAAATTTCGTCGGCCGTAAATAATTCTTCAGCCGTGATGGGACCTTCCTGAACAGGAATTCCGATTCCGGGAACTGCTTCAAGAATGGACATCCGTGTTATGCTGGACAGAATCCGTCCCAAGGGAGGAGTTTTAAGAACGCCGTCTTTTACGATAAACACCGACTCAATGGACCCTTCGGCCAGGAACCCATCCGTGTCCAGTGCTAAGCCCAAATCAAAACCGCGATTGTTCGCATCTTTACGTATCAGGTAGCCGTTTAAGTAATTGGAGCAGGCCTTGGCTCCCACCGGGACCGTTTCAGGATGGATCTTGCGCCACTTGGAAATGCAGGCGGATATCGAGCCGGCCTGGTCTAGTTTCAAATCATCACTTTTAGGGATAGCGAAGATGGCAAGATCCAGTTTGGAGTCCAATACCAGGTTAATAATTGCCTCTTCGCCCCAGTAGGCCAGCATTTTAATCAATCCTCGCCCGAGATTATTGGCGGCAACCGTGTTTTTTACTGCCGCAACGATCTCTTCAGTAGAATAGGCCAACTCCATTTCCAACAGCTCGGCACTTCCCATAAGCCGCTTGAGGTGCTGATTCATCCTGAATGCCATCGGCCCTGCAGGCCCCACGTGAACCCCAAACACCTCAAAAAAAGCCGAGCCCCGCGAAAAACCATGGGATAAAAGCGGTACGGTGGCCTCCGACCAGGGGATCAGTTTTCCGTTTAACCAGACTTTGGAATCGTTATTCATATAACCCTCCATTAGGCGCTTATCGGTCCAGCAACAGTGCTCGTATAAAACTCCGTTTGGCCGGAACAGTGAATAAATTGAACGTCGAACGTCCAATAAGGATTTAGCCCATTTTTGCAAAATAATTGGACACTGGCACTCAGATTCCAGGTGTAGGGTGTCAGTGTCCTGAGGTTCAAGGTTCGGGGTTCAGAGTTCAAAGGTTGAAAAGTCTCGCAGTTAAGCGTTTAAAAACATCAACCCTGAACGGTGAACCCTGAACCTTTGAACCTTTGAACCCTTTTTCCTGAAACCTGCCATCTGAAACCTATTCTCAGAAAAGGCTTCATTACGCCCGATAATGTCCAAAAAAGAGCTGTTTTCATAGTAAATTATGAGGTCTGTATTCAATTGCCTCTGTCATCCGTCATCTGTCTTCTGCCATCCGTCTAGGGCGTCACCCATATATAGTCAGCAATATCCGATTCAACCACATTGCCTGCCGACGCAGGATAAATAGTCCGGAAGGAGGCCCCGGTTCGTTTATAGGCCCGATCCGGAATACCATATTTAAATTGAATATGACCGTTTCCGGCCAGCACGACCATCACATCATCATTCAAATTTTGAGCAATCTTTTCCGCCATGGCATCTTCCCACACGGACTGGGCCATGTAAAAATCTTCAAACTCGCCTCTACCCTTGAGATTGTGATGGCTGAAAGTCTTTTTCAGATACTCCCTGTGGGCCTTATTCGACGTGTCTATTTCCTGTGGCAGATGTTTTTTTTCGTCATCGCTTAAATTTTCGATGCCTCCATAGAGAATTTTACGAGGAATATGAAAAGGAACATTGAGAGCGACCAGCCGGATATGGTTTTCTCTGATAAAGTCCATAATATCGCTGTACAGGGAAAAATCGTAGCGCCAGTTGGCATACCACTGCACTTTCCGTAAAAATGTTTTCCGGTCAAGCTCCCCTGCCGACCATAAATCAAGTACATCCTGATAGGTATGATCAAACATCTCCATACCCACGACCAGGTTTGAATGTTTTTTAAAGATAGCCTTTATGACTTCCAACTGGATTCGGTGGTGTGCGACATTGGTATGTTTTTCCCCGACATACACAATTTTACATTTTTCCAAATCGGCTAAAAGTTCCTTAAACGATACCGGCTTCCCAAGCTTAGTGGAAATAATAACACCCTCTTCAAAAGACTGATCAGTATCTTGAATAGTAAGTTTTTTAATGGGTACCACCGCACAACTCCATAAAAAAAGCATTGCCGTCAGACCGACTAAAAAACATCCCGGCCTTTTGGCAAACCAATCTATCGCCTGCTTTGCATTTATGTATTTCATAACTTGATTTTTTCCTCTTCTCGGCATAAGATTAAAGATAGCAAATAATCCAAGCGTGAGCGAAGCGAACTAACTTGTATGTCATCCAACAAAATCTCCGTATTCAGGAAAACCGCCAATCCGTGGTATCAGTCCAAGATGGTATATGTTCTTGCCATTACCCTCATGTTGCTTGTGCTCCTGTTCGGATGGGTGGGTATCTCGGTGACCCGCGAAATTGAACAATACCATGGCTACGTCTGGGTACCCGTTGTCCTCGTTGTTTTGAGCACAGGGGTCATGATGTCTGCCATCATCCGTTTAATCAGACGACATTACCTCAAGTAAATTCAGAGAGCAAGAAAATTACCGCCTGCGGCAGGAGAGTCAAAGTCAACTCGAACTGATTCTCAGATAGAGGCAATTTATTTTGCCGGATACGACACTAAAATCCCAAATTACAAACAATATCAATCTACCATCGTCAGAGAAATTATCAAGACATTACAACTGCTTATCGGATGTATCACTCTATCCTATCTGTTTTGAATATCGGTTATTTTAACCGGTAATTTTCATTCCCTACCCCCGGGTCCATCCAAAAAGCTCAAACTGCGGATAAAAAAGCTCTATGAAATAATGCAGGATACGGGCGGTGGCGCCCCAAATGACGACATCCTCGAAGGGGTATTTCAGCTCATCAACTTCAGGTATGCGACCATGAAAATTGTTTGTGTGGTGGGTTTGGACAAGCACTCTCATGGGGATTTTAAGGATTCTTGAAATTTCTGCCGGATCGGGCCGCACCGGTCCAACTGCCTTCCACAGCCCTGCAAAAACTTCGATATCTCTGTGGTTGATGGTTTGAAAATGGCCTATGGAACCCAAAAATTCAACCTGGTCCCGGCTGATACTCATCTCTTCTTCCAACTCTCGGAAGGCACCTTCAAGCGGGCTGGCGTCTTCAGCATCCAGATGGCCGCCCGGTAAGGCGACCTGGTTGCGCCAAGGGTAACCCTCGCTGTCCGCTTTCTGAATTGCCAGAATATAAGGTTCCCCAAGGTCAAACATAAGGAGAAAAACACAGGCAGGCTTATAGATCCTGCTATCGGGAGGTTCAGGCGACGGATCATTGCTGATAATGTCTTTCAATTCGTTAATATCGATACCCATGAGACCATCATGTTTAAATTGCGAATGTGGTTTCATACCGGCTGCTGTATACTGCATGCAAACCTCGTAATTTACTTTATTTTCATCTATTGATTCTCCCGTCCATCGAACGAACTGTCGCACTAACTGATCTGAAATCCTATCATTTATTTATGCGAGTTGGCTTCGGAAAAGTTTTTTATCATCATAGCACCCAGTTCTTTGGATCGATTGGTGGCGGCCTCAACTGCATTGATCAGGGTGGTACGCAGACCACCGCCTTCGAGGGTTGCCAGTCCTGCAATCGCAGTACCTCCGGGTGAAGTCACCTTATCTTTCAGCTGGCCGGGATGTTCCTGGGTCTCTATTAACAATTTTGCAGCACCCAACAATGTCTGTGCTGCCAGAAAAAGCGAATCCTGCCGCGAGAGCCCCACTTTAACGCCGGCATCAGCCAATGCATCCACGATTAAAAAGATATAGGCCGGCCCGCTGCCGCTT
The DNA here is from genome assembly GCA_024277475.1 of Deltaproteobacteria bacterium. Next base: position 388 of record JAJRVC010000604.1, on the reverse strand, counting down.
AATCCGGTAGTAGCATCCATCAAATAATTCTCTTTCAAAAAAATGCATTTACCAATTGAGCTGAAGATTTCCATGGCCAGATTGACGTCCTCCCGGGTGGCATGGACACCGGCGGCAATAGCAGTCGCGGCCTCTTTCACTGCGGCTGCAATGTTGGGCATCACCCGTATGAGCCGTAAATCTTTCTGGATACAGGTTTCCATGGCAGCCAGCGGAACACCGGCCGCTATGGATATCACAAGTTTGGACATATCCAGTTTGGGTGCGGTTTCGATTAAAACTGTCGCCAGGATCTGTGGTTTGACCGCATAAATGATGATGTCGGATTCACCCACCGCCTTTAGATTGTTGTCGGTGGTGCGAATTTTGTATTTTGATTTGATTTCAT
>JAJRVC010000603.1 GCA_024277475.1 Deltaproteobacteria bacterium | reverse complement strand
ATGTGGCCTCCATCATCGCCCTGGGCAAAGCTGCCGAAATGGCGCAAAAGCACCTGGATGAAGACGGATATGAACGGATCGGGCAACTGCGGGACAAACTGGAAACCACCCTGCTGGCGCAGATTTCCCATTCGATGGTTAACGGCGATCGCGACCACCGTCTGCTGAACACCACCAGCATTGCCTTTGAATATGTGGAAGGCGAAGCCATCCTGCTGCTGCTGAACGAACACGGCATCTGTGCATCATCGGGTTCTGCCTGCACTTCCGGTTCCCTGGAACCTTCCCATGTGCTGCGGGCTATGGGTGTACCATTTACGGCGGCCCACGGGTCCATCCGGTTCAGCCTCAGTCGCTATACCACCGAAGAAGAAATCGACGTCGTTATTGAAAAAACACCTCCCGTTATCGAACGGTTACGGAGTATGTCGCCGTTTTGGAAGGAAGCGGTGACGCTTGCGGCTGTTTGAGGAAGAAAAGCTCAAAGTGGATGAAAGTTGAATAAATCCAGGTCGTTGTTTCGGAGGGATCGTTATAGTCGTTTGGTTGGTTTTGAATGTTATGTTCGTTAGGATCGTTAAGATGGCTTCGATGGTTTAGATCGTTGAAAAAAGATCGATGGAAGAAGAAAGACCGCTTCGCTAAGAAGATGGACGACAAAAAGGCCCTGGGATAAACTTTCAGATCATTCACAGTTCTCATCGCGTTTGTTTTCTTTTCGTCCATCTTCCCTTATCCATCATCTCTTCGTACACTCTAATCCTCATAGTTTTCAATCGTCAAGTCAAAATCCATAATGCGTAACCCCTAAATTCCTTAATCCGTATTCATAATCCCGATGCTTTCAGCTTTCACCCTTGAGCCTTGAGCTTTTTTTTTCGCCTCACCTTTCCCTTGAGCCACTCAATCCATGGCTGAAAACCTTCCTCGGTTTTCGCCGAAATTTCAAAAATCGGCATGCCGGGGTGGATCTGATGAATAAAATCAATGGCCTTTTGCTTGTCATAATCCAGATAGGGCAATAAATCAATTTTATTCAATAGAGCCGCCTCACATTCTCTAAACATCAGAGGATATTTCGCAGGTTTGTCTTCGCCTTCCGTGACACTTAACACCACGACGCGGGTATCTTCGCCGATGTCAAATTCAGCCGGACAAACCAGGTTGCCCACATTTTCTATAATCAACAAATCGATGCTATCCAGATCCAGGCCCCCCACCGCCCTTTCGATCACATGGGCGGCCAAGTGGCAATCCCCCCCGAATTCGTCGGTATTGATTTGCACCACGGGAACACCGGTGACGGCAAGCCTGTCGGCATCATTAGTGGTGCAGATGTCACCCACGATCACGGCACTTCTGATTTCCGGTGCTATCCGAGCCAGAGTTTTTTCAAGGGTGGTGGTCTTGCCGGAACCCGGCGAACTCATCACATTGAGAACGAAAATTCCTTTGGCAGAAAATAGACTGCGGTTCTGCTCGGCCATTTTCTCGTTGATGTCAAGGACCCTGCGGACCACTTTGATCTCCCGGGTGCCGCTCTTTTTAACTGTGATTTCGTCGCCCCCGCTGTCCGGATGAGAATGTGGGTGGGAATGGCGAGAACCGTCATGATGGCAATATTTTTGGGTCTTAAAAAAATTATCAAGAAACATGGTTATCCTCTTGAGCTATTTCGATGGATTCGATATCCAGCTCCCGGCCGGAAAGAATCTCCAGAGAGCCGCTATTGCAATTTTCACAGGTAAATGCGGGGCTACTGATGGTCCATTGGGTGTCGCAATCTTTGCAGCGGGCTATTACGGGTAATTCTTTGATAACAAGTTTAGCGCCGTCTAAGGGCGTGTCCTTGATGGCGGCATCAAAACAAAACCGCAGGCTGTCCGGCACCACGGCGGCCAGTTTACCGATTTTTAAATTAATTTTTTCAATCCGTACCTCACCGGCATCCGGCGGTATGGAATCGGTGGCAATCTCAATAATCTGTAACGCTATGCCCATTTCATGCATACAGTTTGACCCTATTATGTGTTTTGTAGTTGGATGTTACAACGCTCCTAACGATCATAACCATCTTAACGATCGCAACCATCTACTTAAACACCGCGGCACATAGCTCCCCAAGTTCACCAAGATTTTTACAAACATGAATCCCGGCGGCTTCCATGGCCTCAATTTTCGCCTCGGCGGTACCGGTCCCGCCGCTGATGATGGCCCCGGCGTGCCCCATACGCCGTCCCGGCGGTGCAGTCAAACCGGAGATAAAACCAACTACCGGTTTGCTCATTTTATCAGACACAAATGCCGCAGCCTCTTCCTCGGCGGTGCCGCCGATTTCACCGACCATTACGATTCCCCTGGTATCCGGGTCTTTTTCAAAGGCATCAAGGCAGTCGATGAAACTGGAGCCGATGATCGGGTCGCCGCCGATGCCGATACAGGTACTCTGCCCGATTCCCTGCAGTGATAATTGATTGACAACCTCATAGGTTAAGGTCCCGGAACGCGAGATTACGCCCACAGGACCAAATGGCTTATGGATGGGCCCCGGCATTATTCCGATTTTGGCTTCACCCGGCGTGATAATTCCCGGGCAATTGGGACCAATCAGACGCGTTGGTTTTCCGGCCAGATAGTTCAAGACCTTCATCATGTCCAACACCGGAATCCCTTCGGTAATCGTTACAATGACCCCGATGCCGACATCGGCGGCCTCCATAATGGCATCGGCGGCAAAGGCAGGCGGTACAAAAATCAAGCTGCAATTTGCACCGGTGGCAGTCACCGCCGCCTTAACCGTATTAAACACGGGGACATCGTCCATTTTATGCCCGCCTTTTCCCGGTGTGACACCTGCCACTACCGGGGTACCATAGGCGACACACCGACGGGTGTGAAATTGACCCTCTCTGCCGGTAATGCCCTGAACGATAACACGCGAGTTCTTGTCAACAAAGATGCTCATTTTTTCACCTCAATATTTTACAAGCGTAGCTTGTAAAATTTCCGCAACTTTTTGCGCGGCATCTTTTAAATCGGTGGCCGTGGTCAATTGAAGGCCCGATTCGGCCAGTATTCGACGTCCCTCCTCGACATTGGTTCCCTCCATGCGAACCACCACCGGAACGTTGATATTGTTTTTTTTGGCTGCCCTGACAACGCCTTCGGCCAGCACATCGCATCGCAGTATGCCGCCAAAAATATTAATCAGAATGCCCTTCACGTCCGGGTCGCTTAAAATGATTCTGAAGCCGCTTTCGACCATCTCGGAGCTGGCACCGCCTCCCACATCCAGAAAATTGGCAGGCTCCGCTCCGGCATATTTGATCAGGTCCATGGTGGCCATGGCCAGACCGGCGCCGTTCACCATGTTGCCCACATTTCCATCCAGATTAATATAGTTGAGGTTATATTTAGAAGCTTCCACCTCCAGAGGATCTTCCTCGTCTATATCCCGGTACTCAGCAATGTCCTTGTGGCGAAACAGGGCATTGTCATCAAAATTTATCTTGGCATCCAATGCAATAACGGTTTTTTCCGCCGTAATTACCAGAGGATTGATCTCGACAAGCGAACAGTCGTTGTCAACAAACAGCCGGTAAAGATTTTTTAGCAGGGCAACAAACGGTTTTATTACAGCCGGCGTTAAATTGAGGCCGAAGGCAACTTCCCGGCAGTGATACGCCTGGATGCCCTGGAGGGGATTGACGGGAACCTTGATGATTTTTTCCGGAGTTTCAGCCGCCACTTTTTCAATGTCCATTCCACCGGCTTCACTGGCCATCACCACTATCTTGGCGAGGGCGCGATCCGGAATAATACCCAGGTAGAGCTCTTTTTCAATGTTCAGTCCCTGTTCCACCAGGACTTTCTTCACCCGTCTTCCGCGGGGGCCGGTCTGATAGGTGATCAAATTCATGCCGATAATCCGACCGGCAACGCTTTGGACCTCCGACGCGGAGCGAGCCAGTTTAACTCCCCCGCCCTTGCCCCGCCCACCGGCGTGAATCTGGGCTTTGACCACCACCGGATATTCTCCCAGGGTTTTGGCGATCCCGGCGGCTTCACCGGGACTAGTTGCAACACGGCCCTCCGGAATAGGAACACTGTACTTTTTAAACAACTGCTTGGCCTGATATTCGTGAATTTTCATTGGTGACCGTTTGGTTCGTTAGGATCGTCTTTATCCAATCACGCAGAGTACATCGCCCTTGGCGACAGAATCTCCGCTACTGAAATTGATGGCTTTGATGGTACCGCCGGCCGGGGCCGGCAACGCATTTTCCATTTTCATGGCTTCCAGGATGACGGCGGTTTCGCCTTCTTTGATTTCATCACCGACATTTTTTGCAAAACTGATGATCATTCCGGGCATCGGGGCAAGCAGGGACGTGCCTTCGACAGCGGCAGCCGGGGCAGCTTTGGGCTCATCGGCTTTAGCCGCCGGGGCTGGTTTTGCCGCGGCCGGCGCAGGGGCGACCACTGGTGCAACCGGTGCAAAGGCTGCCGGTGCCGCACCCGGCATGGGCTGGACATAGTTAATCACCGGTGCATTATCACCCGGATCGACACCAACCTCAAAAAACTCATCATCCACGAACACATTGAAGGTTCGTAAATTTTCGCCCTTGGGCGGCGCCTCTTTTTCCGGTATTTCGATCAATTTTCCGGCTTTGGCTTTTCTAAGTAACTCCTGTTCGGCTTTTGCTTCTTCCAAAGTTTTCGGCCGGACCTCTTTGGGTGGCTGCTCCTTGCCATATTTCCATTTTAAAAACTTCTTTCCGGTCACCGGATAAAGCGCGTAAATCAACTTGTCATCCAGATCAACGGCAAGGCCCTGGGTTTCCTGCTCGGCTTTATCCAGTTCAGGTTCTAAAACCTCGGCAGGCCGGCAGGTAATCGGGGTTTCACCACGATCATACCCCTTCAGGGCTTTCTTCTGGACTTCCGGATTAATGGGAACGGCGGTTTTGCCGTAAAGTCCGTAACAAAGGTCTTTGACCTGGGCTGTAATCATCTTGTAGCGCTCACCGCCTTCGTCAAAAAGAACATTGTTGACAGTCTGAATTCCCACAATCTGGCTGGTGGGCGTGACCAGAGGAATCTGGCCCAAATCCTTTCGCACCCGGGGAAGTTCGGCGAACACCTGATCCAATTTGTCGAGAGCATCCATTTCCCTCAACTGATTAACAAGGTTGGATAACATCCCCCCCGGAGTCTGGTGCAGTAGCACATTGATGTCTATGATCGACATTTTGGTGTCATCCAGCAGATGCCTGTATTTGGGCATTACTACTTTTTCGAGGATTTCACTGATAGCTGCCAGGCGTGTTATGTGAAATCCGGTGTCCCGGTAGGTGCCGAGCAGCGTCATTACGAGCGGTTCGATGGCGGCATGGGAAGTCCGAAATGCGTAAGGCGACATGCAGGTATCAATGATATCAACCCCGGCTTCTATAGCCTTAAGATGGGTCATGGATGACATGCCCGATGTAAAATGACTGTGCAAGTGAATCGGTGCTTTGACTTCAGCCTTTAAGGCTTTTACGATGGCATAGACATCATAGGGCGCCACCAGGCCGGCCATATCTTTGATGCAAATACTGTCCGCACCCATGGCTTCAAGTTCTTTGGCCTTATTCACGTAATAATCAATGTTGTACACCTCTCCACCCATGCGCGGCTCGGTCATGGTGTAACATATGCATCCCTGGAAGTGTTTGCCGCATTTCTTGATGACCGGAACCACTGTTTCAAAATTGCGGTAGTCATTCAGAGCATCGAAGGTTCTGAAAATATCCATGCCGTTGGCGGCTGCTCTTTCGACAAATGCGCGCGCCACATCATCGGCATAGTTGCGGTAGCCCACCAGGTTTTGTCCTCTCAGTAACATCGAAAAAGGTGTTTTTTTAATGTAGCGCTTCAGGGTCCGAATTCGTTCCCAAGGGTCTTCATTTAAAAACCGGTGCATGGTATCAAAAGTGGCACCCCCCCAGACTTCCATGGCCCAGAAGCCGACTTCGTCCATCATTTCAGCTACCGGAATCATGTCTTCAGTTCTGCCGCGGGTAGCAAAAAGAGACTGGTGGCCGTCGCGCAGACTCAGGTCCTCGATTTTGATAGGATTTTCCGCCGCCGGCCTATCTTTGTCGTAATTCATGGTGGTCATTTTGACTGCATTTTCATCACTCATTTTAGGATTCTCCTCTATGGATTGAAGATTGAATATTAACAATCTCGTAAAAAGTCAAAATTCTCGAATTTCGATCTTATAACCTATTGAAACTATTAACTCAGAAATTTGAAAATTGGCTCCTTTCGGACTTTTTACAAAACCGTCAATATTGAAACACCAATCATCAATATGTTATAGAAATACCGAGACTTTTAATTAAATCTGAATGTCCTCAGCTGCATCAGATTGCGCATTTGCATCTGGGTTTGTCTTCCATTCATCCCCCACGGGTTGACGGCTGTCGGCGGCAATGGCGCAGTCGGTACCTGGGGCATACCGGATCCGGCCGCCTGCATGCGGATTGAATCTTCTTCCATCCGAATATAATGTATCACGGCAGCGATTGCAGCGGTGACTTTTTTATCGTCGGTCATTTGATTACCCTTTCTATAAGTTCTATCAGGTTAAGCCGGTTTTCCGGTTAGCCGGAAAACATCTTTTTATCATCAACCGGCCTAACGGACTAAACGGGCTCAACAGGCGACCCGGCAAGCATCCTACATCGGAATATTTCCATGCTTTTTCGGAGGTCTGATCTCACGTTTGCCGCAAATGGCTTCAAGGGCATCGATGAGACGGGGCCGGGTTTCACTGGGTACGATGACAGCGTCAATATAGCCTCTACTGGCTGCCACGTAAGGATTGGCAAACAGATCGTTGTATTCGTCGATTTTTTCCTGACGCTTGGCCCCGGTATCTTCTGCATCCCTTATCTCTTTGCGATGGATAATGTTCGCTGCCCCGGCCGCTCCCATGACCGCAATCTCGGCCGTCGGCCAGGCAAACGCCATGTCGTTACCCAGATCACTGGAGCACATAGCCAGATAGGAGCCGCCATAATCTTTGCGGGGTACGAGCAGCAGTTTCGGCACTGTCGCTTCAGAATAGCACCACAGAAGTTTGGCTCCGTGCCGGATAATCCCGCCCCATTCCTGCTGACTGCCGGGCAGGTATCCGGGCACATCGGCAATGGTCAGCAGCGGGATATTAAAGGAATCGCAAAACCGGATAAAGCGCGTGGCCTTGTCCGATGCGTTAATATCGAGACATCCCGCCAGCACCTTGGGCTGGTTCGCAATAATGCCGATGGCTCTGCCGTTCAATCTGGCAAGACAGACGATGATATTGCGGGCGAAATATTGATGAGGCTCAAAAAATTCACCGTTGTCGACGATGGATCGAATGACATCTTTCATGTCGTAGGATTTATTGGGACTATCCGGGATAATTGAATTCAGCAATTTATCCGTACGTTTGGGATCATCACCGGTTGCCACATAGGGTGGATCTTCCATATTGTTGGAAGGCAGATAGCTAAGGAGGCGTCTTATATTGTCGAGGGTATCTTGGTCGTTTTCGCAGGCAAAATGTGCCACCCCGCTTTTTTCATTATGGGTTTTTGCCCCTCCCAACGCTTCAAAGGAAATTTCCTCACCGGTAACGGATTTGATCACTTCGGGTCCGGTAATAAACATGTAACTGGTATTTTTAACCATGAACACCCAGTCGGTCATCGCCGGAGAGTACACAGCCCCGCCGGCGGTGGGTCCCATAATAGCGGAAATCTGAGGGATGACCCCGGAAGCGGCCGAATTGCGAAAAAAGATCTGACCATATCCGGACAAGGCATCCACACCTTCCTGAATCCTGGCACCGCCGGAATCGTTGATCCCCACAAAAGGCACCCCCGCCTTTAAGGCCAGATCCATTACCTTGCAGATTTTTTTGGAATGCATCTCACCGAGACTACCGGCCCGGGCGGTAAAATCCTGGGCAAAGGCAAACACCGTCCGTCCCTCCACCAAACCATGGCCGGTCACCACACCATCTGCCGGGATGTCCATTTTTTCCATTCCGAAATTAACGCAGCGATGACTGACAAACATGTCGATTTCGCGGAATGTATCTTTATCGAACAACAAATCCAGGCGTTCACGGGCAGTCAGCTTACCCTTTTTACGGTGGGCGGCGACAGCCTTTTCTCCGCCCATTTCAAGCACTTTTGCCTGCCGGGCTTTCAGATCACGGATTTTATCTTCCACGATTCCCATTATCCAATTCCTTTCCTTGTAAGCGTTCAGAGGTTCGGAGCTCACCGTTCAGGGCTCATTGCTTAAACGTTATCTTCCGCTATATTGTGCTTGGATGAATCTGCTCCTTCAACCCGAAGTTTCGAACAAACCCAGTCTTCTTTGCCGGGCCATAGCTCCGGAGAGCTTACTCCCGAGCGGCCAACAAATAAACTTCTAAATTCCTATATCAACTGCTCTTTGTCAAGAAAAAAAGCAGCGCGTTTTGATTAATCCCGGCTGCCTTTTTCTCTTTTCAACGTTGAGTTTGTTTTCCTACCTGACTACTAAACTGTTTAACGACGAACTATACTTTTTCCAGTGCATTTAGCACCTGGTTGGCGGATTCCGTGACCGGCGTACCAGGGCCGAATACCCCGGCCGTACCCGCATCATAAAGAAATTTATAGTCTGCCGGTGGAATAATGCCCCCCACCACCACCAGTATTTCTTCACCGCCCTCGGTTTTCAAGGCTTCCAGCAATTGAGGTACCAGTGTTTTGTGACCTGCTACCTGGCTGGATACACCGACCACATGCACATCATTTTCCACCGCTATTCTGGCAACTTCTTCGGGGGTTTGGAACATGGGGCTTATATCGACATCAAACCCAAGGTCCGCAAATCCGGTGGCAATCACCTTGATTCCCCGGTCATGACCATCCTGCCCCATTTTGGTGACGAGAATCCTGGGGCGCCGGCCATTCTTTTTCTGAAACTGTTCCGTCCTCTTGCGTACGGCAGCAATGATTTCAGCGTCACCGTATTCTGCGGCATACACGCCGGATATACACTGGGTGGTGGCCACATAACGTCCGAATTCTTTTTCGAGGGCATCGCAAATTTCGCCCACCGTAGCCCGGGCTCTTACCGCGTCAATACACAACTCCAGCAGATTATCATCGGTTGTCGCCGCCCGGGTCAGGGTCTGCAATGTCTGTTGCACGGCTTGTGTATCGCGGGTGATTTTTAACTTGTTGAGCCTGGCAATTTGTTCATCACGCACGCTGGTCGGAACTTCCAGTATCTGAAGATCGACATCTTCTTCGATTTTATACTTGTTGACCCCCACAATGACATCTTTGCCCTGATCGATCCGCGCCTGCCTGCGGGCTGCCGACTCCTCGATACGCAATTTCGGCATACCGGTCCCAATGGCCTTGGCCATGCCACCCATCTCTTCCACTTCATCAATAATTTTGCCGGCCTCGCGAATAATTCCATCGGTCAGGGATTCGAGGTAATAGGAGCCTGCCAGGGGGTCCACTACGTGGCAAATCTGTGATTCCTCCTGAACGATAAGTTGGGTGTTTCTGGCAATCCTGGCGGAAAAATCCGTAGGCAATCCCACGGCCTCATCAAAAGAGTTGGTGTGCAAGGACTGGGTGCCGCCCAGAGCGGAGGTCAAACACTCCAGAGTCGTTCGAATAATATTATTATAAGGGTCTTGGGCCGTCAGGCTCCACCCCGATGTCTGGCAGTGGGTACGCAGCATGGTTGATCGACTATTTTGGGGATTGAATCGGCTGACAATTTTATGCCATAAAAACCGCGCAGCTCTCAGCATGGCGATGTCCATAAAAAAATTCATCCCAATTCCAAAAAAGAAAGAGAGTCGCGGAGCGAATGCGTCGATGTCCAACCCGGCCTTCAAAGCCGCCCGGACATATTCCAGCCCGTCTGCCATGGTAAACGCAGTTTGCAGTACGGAATCGGCTCCGGCCTCCATCATGTGATATCCGCTGATACTGATGGTGTTGTATTTGGGCATATGTTTCGAGCAGTATCCGATGATATCCGAAACAATGCGCATGGAAGGTTGTGGCGGAAAAATATAGGTATTGCGGGTGAGATATTCCTTTAAGATATCATTCTTAATGGTACCACTCAGTTGTTCCTGGCTGACGCCCTGCTCCTCGGCGGCGACGATATACCCCGCCAAAATTGGCAGCACGGCTCCGTTCATGGTCATGGATACCGTCATTTGGTCCAGCGGAATCTGATCGAAAAGAATCTTCATGTCTTCGACGGAATCCACCGCAACGCCCGCTTTACCGATATCGCCGACGACCCTGGGATGATCGGAATCATACCCCCGATGGGTGGCAAGATCAAAAGCAACGGAAAGTCCTTTCTGGCCGGCTGCAAGGCACCTTCTGTAAAATGCGTTGGATTCTTTTGCGGTCGAAAAACCGGCATATTGCCGGATGGTCCAGGGCCTGCCGGCGTACATCGTGGCCTTGGGTCCCCGCACATAAGGCGCCAACCCCGGCAGGGTGTTCACATGTTCCATTCCCTCAAGATTTTCTGCGGTGTACAGCGGTTTGACCTAGATGCCTTCCGGCGTCATCCAGTCCAACGATTCCAGCGGCTTCCCTCTTAACTCCCGGGTTGCTAGGTCAATCCATTTCTGCTTATCAGGATGTTCGGACATAGTTGCTTACTCCTTCTTGCGGATAGTCGTAAAAACGAAAATATTTTTTGCCACTAGAAACAACAATTTCAGAACTAAGATACTAAGTTGTCAGAGTCAAAATTTGAACTGCAATAGTCTAACCAGAATAAAACGGAAACAACAAATTACAAGCTCCAAATTACAAATAAATCTCAAATTTCAATATCCAATGACCAAAACATTCAACGCGGTCGTTCGGTATCGCTGCCAAAATTTTTGCCCGCCAGTAATTATGCTATTTGGCACAAATGCCAGCGGATCATCTGGTTGGAATTTTGAATTTCGGTCATTGTGATTTTTTTAATTGCTGAAACCTGAACACTGACACCTGACACCTTCAGTTAATCTCGCTGGCAGAGCTCCACCAGAACACCGCTGGTGGATTTAGGGTGCAAAAAGGCGATTTTAGCGCCGCCGGCACCTTTTCTGGGTTTTTCGTCAATCAACCGAATTCCCTTTTCCTTGAGTTCCTGCAGGGCCGATTCAATATTCTCCACCCTAAAGGCGACATGCTGAATTCCCTCGCCTTTCCTTTCCAGGTGCCTGGCGATAGGCCCATCCGGCGCCGTAGATTCCAGCAATTCCACTTCACTCTCGCCCACCGGAAAAAAGGCCGTCGTCACTTTCTGGTTTTCTACAGTTTCGGAGCCCTCGAATTCAAGACCCAATATCTCCATCCAAAAATTTTTCCCCTGATCAATACTGTTTACAGCAATCCCGAGATGGTCAATTTTCAGGACCTTCATTGTATCTCCTTTTAAGTGGTTTGGATCGTTTAATAGCCTCCGGCTGTTGGAGGAGCGCTTCAGGCTTCGCTCTTCGAGCTACCCCCCGTCAGGGAACAGATTCTACGGATACGACCTCGGGCACTTCCTCTTTTAAAATTCTTTCGATACCGTTTTTAAGGGTCATCTGAGACATGGGGCATCCTCCGCATGCACCCTGCAGCCGTACCGTAACAATACCGTCCTGTACGTCGACAAACTCTACATCGCCCCCATCGGCCTGGAGCATGGGTCTGACTTTTTCCAAAGCCTTTTTAACTTTTTCTTTCATGATATTTTCTCCTTTGTGTTGGTTTAGTTCGTTTGGTTGGTTTTGATGGTTAATGACTAAAGTCTCCTTTTCGATCAAACCGGCCATCTCGGCGGCCGGCCGCGGCGCTGATACCCGATACTCGAAACCTGTCAACGCCTGCTTACTGATACCGTCTGTCAATTCTCCAGTTTGCGGTAGAACTCTTTTCGAAACAGCTCAAATTCATCCGCTACAATCGCTTGCCGTATCTGTTTCATGAAACTGATAAAATGATGGATATTGTGGATCGTGTTCAAACGATATGCCAGCAGTTCCCTGGCCATGTACAGGTGCCGCAGGTATGCTCTGGAATAATGGCGGCAGGTGTAACATTCGCACCCGGGTTCCAGCGGTTCGGTATCGTCCTTATATCGCGCGTTGCTGATGTTGACCGTGCCGTATTGCGTGAAAAGCTGTCCATTTCTGGCATTACGGGTGGGTAATACACAATCAAACATATCGGCACCCAGTGCCACAAGTTCAATAAGATTTTCAGACGTCCCGACACCCATAATATATCTGGGTCTGGTTTCCGGCAAATTCGGCAGGGTATAATCAGCCGTTTCCAGCATGACCTCAGCGGGTTCACCCACACTCAACCCGCCGACGGCATAGCCGGGAAAATCAATTTCCATTAATTCTTCTGCGGATCGCTGCCGTAGATCCCTGAACATCCCTCCCTGAACAATGCCAAAAAGGGCATTGCGCCCGTTTTTCGTTTTCTGCCAGACTTGCTTACATCTATGGGCCCATTTTGTGGTAATTTCGAGGGCAACCAGGCTGTCTTCCCTGCTGGCCGGATATTGAATACAATCGTCCAGGCACATGATAATGTCTGCACCCAGGCAATTTTGAATATCGATGACTTTTGCGGGCGTCAACAAATGCTTTGAACCGTCAAGATGTGACTGGAAAGTGACCCCTTCATCGGAAATCCCGGCCAGTTTCGCCAGGGAAAAGACTTGAAAACCGCCGCTATCCGTCAAAATGGGGCCATCCCAGTGCATAAATCGGTGAAGCCCTGCAAAGCGGTTGATGACGTCACAACCCGGCCTGAGATATAAATGGTATGTGTTGCCCAAAATAATTCGTGCCCCGGCTTCCAGCAGTTCCTCGGGGGATACGGATTTTACCGAACCCCTGGTCCCCACCGGCATAAAGACCGGTGTTTCTACGACACCGTGGAAAGTCCGGATTACCCCGGCCCTGGCGCGGGATTCGGTTGACTGAGCAATTAATTCAAATGAGAACATGGTCTGGTTACTGGTTGCCGGTTACTGGTTACGGGTTGCCGGATCCTATCGACTAATCGATCAACATCGCGTCTCCATAACTGTAAAACCTGTACTTCCTGCTGATAGCCTCCCGGTATGCATTCAATATGTTATTCCGGCCGGCAAAGGCCGACACCAGCATTAGAAGGGTCGATTGCGGCAGATGAAAGTTGGTAATCATCGCCCCAACGATCCTGAACCGATGTCCGGGCACAATAAACAGATCACAATTGCCGCCGCCGGGTATCACATCTCCGTTTGAATTCACAGCATATTCAAGGGCGCGCACACAGGTGGTACCAACTGCAATCACCCGTTTCCCGTAATTTTTTGCGTTATTTATAGTTTCAGCCGATTTGGCACAAATCGTAAACTGTTCCGAATGCATTTGATGCCTGCGAATATCAGCGACCCTGACCGGTAGAAACGTGCCGTAGCCCACATGCAGGGTAAGGGTTGCAATGCTAACTCCGGCCGTTTTCAGTTTATTAAGAAGTTCTTCGGTAAAATGCAGACCTGCGGTTGGTGCTGCGATTGCGCCCCTGGGTCCGGCGTAAACCGTCTGGTAGGAGGCTTTGTCATCGCAAGGGGCTATCCCACTGTGATTTCTCTTAATATAAGGCGGAAGAGGCACTTGTCCAATCCTGTCTAACAGGGTTTCAAAATCGCCATGAAAATAAAATTTAAGGGTGTAGGCTCGGTTACGGGCATCTAATACCTCGGCTTTTAAGCCATCTGCAAAATAAAGCCAGGTGCCGGGGGCGGGACGTTTTGAAGCCTTGATCAAACACCGGCAGACAAAATGGCCGCTTTTTTCACTTGCCTTACAACCTTCGGCATAATCGGATAGTAGCACCTCGACTTTGCCACCGGACCCCTTCTTGCCCTCCAGACGCCCGGGGATAACCGCCGTGTCGTTGACAACCAGGACATCACCCGACTTAAGAAAATTACCAATTTCGTTGAAGCTGTGGTGTGATAGTGCACCGGTCTGGCGATCCAAGTGCAAAAGATTCGAACGGTCCCGTTGTGTCACCGGTTTTTGCGCAATCAAATCCGATGGCAGATCATAGTGGTAGTCGGTTAGTGAATACATAGTCAAATACAGGTTAAGGCGGTTCAGGGTTTAACGTTCTGGGTTGCCCCCTCAAACAGCTCGTGTGAAACTACACAGTGTTTGAACATCGAACGCCCAACGTCGAATATTGATGACGCTACGCTTTATCTATTTTAAAACATGCGAACCGCTGAATTTCAAAAAATTGAATCGCTGTGCCCTGCCTTTTTTTAAATTGATCGTTGGACCCTGAGGCTCTCGACGGGCAGAATACATCACTCGTCCTTTATCGGGCGTATTGAAGCCTTTTCGGAGAAATAGGTTTCAGGTTCTTCCAAAATAGATCAGACACATTCCGAGTGCCATGAGCACGAGTCCGAACCTGCGCAGGGAGTTTTCAGGGATGGCAATAATTTTTTGAATCCATAATTTCATTTTTTCCGGAAACGCGAAATAAGGCAACCCTTCAACAACCATAACCAATCCAAGGACGCACAAAAAAAATTTCATACCCTATAGGCCTGTCCAATAAATATCCGAAGTCCTCGTTTACTCCAATGTTGCAACGTTAGCTTGCAATGCTCATTTCTCCAAATAATTGCCAATTTGGCTCTAAATTTTGGATTTGCTCCGCCGAAGCTGACGCTTTTCTCATAAATACGCATCCCAAATGCAGACGAGGGGCGCAAATGCAACCTTGAACCCCCGAACCTGGTATAATCTTTTGTCTCGTACTTTGTCAAAGTAAAATGCTTACAAATTTATCCTTGTCATAGGCTTTCATTAATAGTAATAATTACGAATTTATAGGATAATTGGCGTTTTTAGTTTTCCTCCGATATTAACATACAAGGCAGAAAGGATGAAGGGGCTTGCTATGCCAAAAACGGAAATCCCCATTGTCAAACGATCGCTGTTTTCCTGGATATTCGCCGGCAACCTCAAGCTTCAACTGCTGCTTTTGTTGATCATTGTGGTGATGGTTTTTGCCAGGGTTTTACCGCTTGAAATGCAAAAGCGCATCATCAATGAGGCCATTAACTTAAGAAACATCGACAAACTGTTACTGTACAGCGGCTTTTATCTGGCTGCTGTTATTTTTTTTAGTGTCCTCAAATATCTGACCAATATCATCCAGACCCTGATCACTCAGCGTACCACCGCCCGCATGCGAAAAGCCCTATACCATCACATCCTGACCCTGCCGCTGAATTTTTACAGAAAAACCCAACCTGGAACGGTGGTCAATGCGTTGAGCACGGAGCTGACCCTGCCGGGAAATTTTGTCGGCATGGCAGTGGCTGCCCCCTTAACCAGCCTTTTGACCCTGCTGGCTTTTGCCGGCTTCCTGTTCTGGCTGAATCCGCTTTTGGCGGGAGTATCTTTGAGCATTTACCCCATTGTCATTTTTTTGGTGCCGCTGCTTCAAAGAGGTGCCAACAAGGCCAATAAAAAGCGGGTGGATGCAGCGAGAACATTTAGCGGCCGGATCGCAGAATCCATTTCCGGTATCCATGAAATCCACGGCAACGGTGCCTATCGCATTGAGAACCGAAAATATGACGCTCTGGTGGACAGATTGCTGAAAATAAGGATTGTGTGGAGCCTCTATCGGTTTGCCGTCAAAACTGTCAATGGTTTTTTCGCCAACCTGGGTCCTTTTCTGGTATTTCTTCTGGGCGGTTATTTAACCATCAAGGGCCGGCTGGAACTGGGTGCGCTGGTTGCTTTTCTGTCGGCGCAGGAAAAGCTTTTTGATCCATGGAAAGATCTCATCGAGTTTTATCAGATCTATCAGGATGGCCTCACCAATTACAATAAAACCATGCAGTTTTTTGATGTTGAAGCGGAATATGAGATTGCACCCAAAGACCGCGAACCCCTGCAGCTGGAAAGCAGCATCGAAGTAAAAGATCTATCTTTTACAACCGACACCGGTATCCACCTGCTGGATGGGATCAATGTGTCCTTAAAACCGGGTGAGCATCTGGCCCTTGTTGGTTTTTCCGGTAGTGGTAAAAGCACATTGGCGCTCTGTATCGGCCAGCTATATAAATATACCGGTGGAAGTATCATGATCGGCGACCGCGAAGTTTCCGGGCTTACAAAAAAAGATATGATAAACAATATCGGGTTTGTGGCTCAGAATCCTTTTATTTTCGACGGTACGATAGAAGAAAATATTCTCTATTCCACACTGGCCCAGATCGACGATAACGGTCAGGGGGAAAATGATGAAATGCCCACTCTCGATGATATTATTGCCGTCCTTCACCAAACCGGTATTTTTGTGGACATATTGCGTTTTGGTCTTAATGCGATTTTAACTCACGATCAAAATGAAGAACTGGTAAAAATGATCATCCGGGTACGCAAAAACTTCCAGCAGGAATTTGGCGAAGAACTGGCGGATTACGTTGAGTTTTTTGATGAGAACAAATATCTTTACTACTCCAGTGTCTCTGAAAATCTGATATTCGGTGCCGCCAACAAAGATGAATTTGCCGATGTAAACCTGTCTGGCAATAAATATTTTCTCAACTTTCTGAACATCGCGGATTTGACCAGGCCCCTGCTAAACCTGGGGGCCAATCTGTGCAGGCAGACAGTGGATATTCTGGGGAATTTACCACCGGACGCCGTGTTTTTTGAACAAAGCCCCCTGAACGCGGAAGAGCTGGAAGAATATAAAATTTTAGTGGAACACTTGAGGAAAAAGAAACTGCATGAACTGACCGGCGAGGATCGTCAAAAGCTTCTGGAACTGGCCCTGCGATTTACCCCCGGTGTTCACAAAATGGTTGCACTGCCGGAAATGCTCGAAGCGTTGATACTTGAAGGCCGCGCTTTGTTCCGTGAAAAAATCACCACAGATGACCCGGATGCAATTACATTTGTCCAAATGTCGCAATACATCTATTCCCAGACCATTTTGAACAATATCTTTTTCGGCAAGACAAAAACTACCAACCCCCAGGCCCAGGAAAGTATCGACCAGAGTATCATTCAGTTGTTAATCGAAGAAGATCTCCTGGAAACCATTATTGAAATCGGTATGCATTATCAAGTCGGCACAAAAGGAGATAAGCTGTCCGGAGGACAGCAGCAAAAGCTGGCTATTGCCCGAATATTTCTCAAGGCACCCAGGATTTTGATAATGGACGAAGCGACTTCGGCCCTGGATAACAAATCCCAGGCTCGTATTCAGAACCTGCTGGAAACCCGCTGGAAGAAGAAAAACACAGTGATTTCAGTTGTACACCGGCTTGACACCATTAAAAATTTCGACAAGGTGGCTGTCATGAAAGCCGGTAAAATTCTTGAAACGGGTACCTACGATGAACTGATGGCCCGGAAAGGAATGTTGTATGAGCTCGTCGGAAAAAAATAATTTGACACCCCCTAGTGAATTCCAGGAGAACCTGGAGATTTTAAGACAAACCTATTTTTTCTCAGGACTTCCTCTTGAAACCCTTAAGATTTTCGCGTATCTTTGTACGAGAGAGAAATTCAGCCCGGGAGAGCATATTTTCCACCAGGATGAAGATGACGGCCAGGCATTTTATATCATCGACGGCCGGGCCAGGCTTGAGCGCACCGACAACGGAAAAACGGTTGAAATTCGAGACTGTGAGAGTGGAGAGTTTATAGGCGGCTTGACGTTATTGGGAGAAACACGCCGCCTGTTTTCTCTTAAATCAGTCACGGATACCACTTGTCTTGTATTGAATCGAGGTAAATTTTCAAAAACAATGGAGCAATTTCCGAATTTGCTTGCCAAGATTTGCAATGCCGTGGCCCAAAGCATTGACATCTGGGAAGACCGATTCCTTGCCGATCGCGGGGACCAATGCGGTGGATGCATGAGCAGATTGGGCGTTACGCTGATCTGACAACTTCATAAGGATGATCGTTTATGATGAAAAAAGAGTATTCTTTTGAACTCAAAAGCAACCTATCCGAATTAGATAAATTGTGCAGGCATTTGGAAACGTTCGGCCAAAAAACCGGATTTTCAAAAAAATTTGTATTTGAGCTCAATCTGGTCCTGGACGAGCTGTTCACCAATATCATTTCCTATGGATTTGATGATGACTGTGAGCATATCATCAAGGTGACGATGGCACCGGAAAATGAAGGGCTTTGTCTGTGCATCGAGGATGACGGCAAAGCATTTAATCCTATCGAATTTGAAACGCCTGATGTGTCCTGCTCCATTGAGGAATGTAATATCGGCGGATTGGGGATTCCCATTATCAGAAAGCTGATGGATGATATTTGTTATGAAAGATGCGATAATAAAAACGTTTTAAAGCTGAAAAAATGTTTCACGAAACCCAAACCGGACCTTAAATAGTCAATATTCAATCATTAAATATACACCAACTGGGAGGATGGTAAATGGAAATTATTGAGGAAAAACAAAGTGATATCAATATTTTTAAACTTAACGGTCGCCTGGACTCGAATACGTCACAGGAGTTCGAACAAAAGCTTTTTCAGGCGATTTCCAATGGATCAAAAACCATGGTAGTTGATTTCAAGGATCTTGATTACATCTCAAGTGCCGGGTTACGCGTGATTTTAAAAGCCACTAAAGCTATTAAGCGAGAAGACGGCCAAATCATGCTTTGTTCTATGCAGGACTATGTCAAGGAAGT
>JAJRVC010000004.1 GCA_024277475.1 Deltaproteobacteria bacterium | reverse complement strand
GTTGTCATACAAAAAGTAGGATAAAATCCTTTGCCTGCAAAGAAGCAGAAAAAATTTTCTTGGGCAGTTTTTCCAAAAAGCTGCCCAAGGACATCCAGCGTATCGCGGAACGGAAACTTATTCTACTGCATCATGCGGCCACCCTCAACGATCTGCGTATTCAAGCGAAATTCTTCTTGAGGAATTCCTGCGGCCTATGGGAATCAGCCAGTACCGGCTGGCCCGTTACTTTGGCATCTCTGTGGAACTGTGGACCGGCATCCAGTCCCACTATGACACCGAGAACGCAAAAATGACCCTGGGAAAGCGCCTGGAAAAAGAAGTGAAGGCCCTCAATCCAAAAGCCGCCTGAGGCTCTGGATAAACTCCGGGAAACGGCCGGGGCAGCAGAATTTCCCGGCTCCTGGAACCGTTTTTAGAGCTTTCTCCCCACTAGAGTTTCTCGATTGTTTCAACGCCGTTGAGTTTTTCACCGATTGTTACTGTATAATCTGCAAAAGAACGGGGCGGGGCATCGCCACAGTTCTTCTCAATCTGTACAAGGTCAAAAAGTTTGTTGGCCGGGGCACTGCCCAGCTCATTATCATGTTTGAAAACAATCAGCTTCTGGGCTGCCATCTCACCTCTGGCCGCTGAACGGTCGTGGTCGAACATGTTCATCAAGGCGTTCCAGAAAAGCTCCAGATCGTCTTTGGAGAACCCGGTCTGTTTGGCCAGCGGCGCAGAAATAAAACCGTGGACACGGTAGAGGCCATAGGGGATATAGGTCTTCCTCCCCATGGTACGATTATCCCCGGACTGGGCATCTGCCTCTTTTCTGGTTTCAACCGCCATTCTGGTAATACTGGCCTCAAGCGGGACTACAGGGTCAATACTCCGGGCAAAGGCAAACTGTACAGGCCCGCGAACCTGCCCGCAGTTGTTTTCCTTAACTGACATCACTGCCCCAAAGGTTCTGACATCGAAGAAGTTTTTACACATCCAGGCCCGGGCCTTGCTGATTTTTTTTGATTTGTCGTTTTCATCCGCCACAGACTCATAGGCTGGCTGCCTGCGTTCTGTAAGAATCCCCTTTTCCTTAACGTAAATATTGTATGGACTTTGATCTTCTTTGACAAGCTCGACGTAGTTCCTGACCTTGCGTTTCAAACAGACATCCGTGGTAATGCCGTGCCCGGTCTCCGGATCAATACGGGGCATGTTACCGCCGTCCGGATCGCCGTTCGGGTTACCGTTTTTCACATCAAATAACAGGATAAATTCGTAACGGTTATTGATTGACTCAGTCATTGTTTTTTTCTCCTTCGGTATTAGTGGTCTCTTTTTTTCGATAAAATTCGTTTTTCTGCTGATAATAGGCAATGGCGAAAAGCCCCTGATCCTGAAGCCCCATCTGGGTTGGGAACGTATCCAAATGTTCCAAAATCTCGGCAATGCGCCGGTCTGAAATGTACCCGTATTCCGCCTTTTCTATATGGTGCTGGCTTAAATTTAAGAGACGCGGAAACACGCTGGCCGGGGTGGACGAAGCGGCGCTGAAAAATCTGTCCTTGATGGTGGTATTGACTTTACCAAGGGCATCAAGCTGCGCCTTTTCCAAAACAGCAAACAAGCGGCCTAAAAGATAGGCCGTTTCTCTTCTCTCTGTGTTTAAAGACATTGGAACCTCCTTGTGATAATTTCGTTGTAAGGTCGCTTTTATGATTGCAGCCCGTAGAAAATTGATTCGTTGATCCGCCCGAATACGCCCCATAACTCCTTGTAACAGGCTCAGGGGATAGCGTTCTCCGGTCAGGATCGAACGGGTAAGAGCCCCGCCGAGTACCGGGGAGATCCCCTTGCTTTCCCTTGCGGTCTCTTTAAGCAAATGCCAGACCCCGGGGAACTCGATATCTTTTCCCGATCTTTCCATTTCAAGATTGTTGAAATGATCCCTAAACCTGGCCATTAACTCAGCGACACTGCAAACATGCCAGAACCGCAGGGCGAGCCGCGCCTTGTTGAGGGCAAGGCCAAGAATGTAAAATTTCATTTCCTGGTCTTTTTCAAGGTCAGCCGGAAGGGTACCCTTACAAACGGATTCAAGAAATTTCTGTACATTCCGAACGGCGGCCTTATCTTCCAGGTCTGGGTTCATCACCTGGCCGAAGAAAGGTTCTACCACGGAATCCCGCTCTGCCCAGAAAACGGTGGTGGCATCCCCTATACGTAGGCGCTGGGTTCTGCTGCGCAGGAGAAATTTGAGGGCGGCGGAGCTTTTAAATTCCGCCTCTACCGAGATCGGCGCATTCTCTCCTTTTTTCTTGCCATACGATTCATAAGCAACTTCGTTAAAGGAAACCAGGGAGGCGCCGGAACCGAATTTGAACTGGGCATATTGGCTCTGCAATGGGGCAATCCGGCCATCCACAAAGCTGACCCCTTCCGGGAGCATTTTCCCGGCAAGATAGTCGCTCCAGAGTTTTTTGACCTCTGGTCGTTCATGGACAAAACAGTTATCGCCTTGAAGACGGAAGGCAATCCATTTCCCGTGATCACCGCTTATTTCTTTCCAGTCTCTTAATTCCTGAGATCTTTCAGAATCCCACTTTGCCAAAAAGAATTTAACTGCCAATACACCTTCGTCTTTAGAGTTTTCGCAAATATTCTCAATCAGCTTCCGAAACGACTTTGTATGAATTTTCTTTTTTATTTTCCCTGACATTCCGAAAATATAATCTGCTTTGTCCACCATAAAATTGGCAATTTCGGCAGCCCCTCTGGAACGTACATTCACCTTATTGGTGTAGGGCACCACCGACAGCCGATAATTATAGGCATTGGCCTTGATCTTTTCCCGCAGATCCTCGGGCTGGCCAACTATATCGCCATTCCTGCTGATGGTGACGACGAAGCCGATATCTTCGACGCTGAATCCAAAGGGAGGTAAGCCTTTTACCGGGTCTCCCTGCGGCAGACGGTCATAGAGGGCGATCAACGATTGAAAAATCATGAGACCACCTCCCGGCGGCAGTCGATGACCCCGTCTTCCATAACCGCCCTGAAAAATCGCGGGGTCATGTTATCGGCAAAGTCAATATCATGGAGCATGAAGCCCAGATCCTGCTCTCCGGAAAATCCGGAATCCGGGATTTCATCACACCACTCGAAATTGACCGGAAACTCCCGGCAGCCGAAATAAGGTCGGTGAAAGCACTGGCCCTTCCTCGCCCGCCGTTCAAATATCGCCAGGTGCTTACCGGGATCGCAGTCCTCGCCGCCGGTAAGCTCGAAATGGGCCTCGATAATGTATTCAACATCACGCAGAAGCATTGAAGCCCGTTGCTGACGTGTTTTAGGGTCATCTGCAAAAATGCATACAGGATTTTCACCCTGCATATCTTTGTTATTGACTGAAACTCGCTTGGCAACTTCATTTCGGCGAATATTCTCAAACCGCACCGGCCGCAAGACGTGAATACGATCCATTACCCAGCGGATAGCAGGTTTCCAGTAAATGGCCTCCAAAATCCCCCGTGCGGCAGAAGGGGTCATCACATCATAGGAGACCCGTTCGACTTTCATCTCTGGGCGGGTAAAGAGGGCGTAATCTCCCCAGACCCGCAATTTGACTCCGTAACTCATTGTCTCACCTCCATCTTGCTATGGGATTTAAACTCATTCATTTTCTTATCCGAAAAAGGCCTCCCCCTGCGGGGCCTTGCACTTCAACCCGGTATCGTTGGAATAGAGTTCCTTTGAACGAAGAACCCATATCCCGGGACAGGGATTTTCCAGCCACGCTCTGATTTCCTCCAGCTGATAAGGATAAACCTGAACACTGTACTTCTGGAGTTTTCGAAGAATTCCCCCTTTGTGCTCGGCGTGTTCAAGGGCGGTTATTAACGCTATGGCATCATAATTCAAGGCGACAATCACCGGTATAGTTGCCGATTCAATCATCCTGAATTCGGCAATCTTGCGAAACTGAATATCGCCCCGGTACGCCGGAAGGCAGTAATCGTTGATGATACCGTCTTTGTCCATCCGTTGTGTATTTTTCCAGAAAAAATCGGCGAAATACGCCCTGACGCATTCAGGTTCGGTTAATCTTCCCGCAAACGGTTCAAACAATTTCTCTGCCGATTGGGCGGCCTGGCGAAAAAATGAGCAGCCACCATCTTCCCGGAAATCGAATACCGAGACCTTGCCGGGTGTAATGCTCCTGCCATTCCGGTTGCAACGCCCGGCGGCCTGGGCAATGGAGTCGATGCCGGCAACCGCCCGAAATACTGAAGGGAAGTCAACATCAACCCCGGCTTCAATCAACTGGGTACTTACCACCCGGCATGGTAGCCTGTTATTGGGCGACAATCTGCGCCTCACCTCATTGAGTTTTTCAGTTCGGTGAGCTGGATACATCAAGGCGCTCAGATGAATATTTTCATCTGATTCAGGCAGGGCATCAAATATGTCCAGGGCCTGCTGCCGAGTATTGACAATACACAACACCTGCTCATTCTCAAAAAGCTTTTCCGCAATCTCCTGTTCGCTGAAGGTGCCGGTATAGACCTCTTCAGTCCGCTTTAACCCGACAAAAAGCGCGGGAACATCACTGATGATCTCTTGATCAATCTTCAATCCAGCCGGGAATTGTTCCGAGAATTCAATGGCCGGCTGAGTGGCCGTACATAATACCGAAGTGACGCCGTAATTTTCGGACAACTCCTTTATAACCTCGAGACATGGAGCAAGCCTTTCAACTGGTATTGCCTGTACCTCATCAAAAATGACAATGCTGTCGGCTACATTGTGCAATTTTCGGCACTTGGACGTTTTATTGCTGTAAAAAGAATTAAAAAACTGGACATTGGTCGTCACGATGATCGGTGCATCCCAGTTCTCGGCCGCCAGTCTGGTTTTCCAGTCCGCCGCATCGGCAATAAAATTACAATGATGCTCAAGAACTGCGTCATCTCCAAGCATGTCACGGAAAATCGAGGCGTTCTGTTCAATAATACTGGTGAAGGGGATTACATAGATGATCCGCCTTTTGCCGTGTTTTATCGCATGCTTCAAGGCAAATGCCAGGGAGGATAGAGTCTTGCCGCCGCCGGTTGGAACGGTTAGCGAAAAAATTCCCGCAGCTTTGTCAGCCACTTGCAGACAATCAGCAAGTACCTGCTCCCGTCGAATATTTACATTCAAATCAGGATCAGCCTGCTCGCGCATGGCGTTAAAATTTTTCCAGAACCGCTCATAAAGTTCATCTATTTCAGGATATTTTGAACGCCAATCCGCCCGGCCTTTATCCATGAAAGATTCAGTGTCGAGATAATCGGCGTCCACCAGGCAGGAAAAAAGTATCCGCACAAAAAACTGCATCTGAAAGCCAGCACGTTTCTGATCCCTGGCAAAAGGCAACTCCGTCGGGAAATCCGGCGGCGCATGGGGAAAATCAATTTCAGGTGAGGAAGATTCAAGCCTTTCTTGCAAAGCCGCTCTTTGTGAATCGCTCCAGTTGGGCAGTCCTCCATGATGGCCGGCGATGATATAGGCAAGGAGTTTTCCTGCCTGTCTGGAGTTATTGAAAAGAAACTGCGCTCCTGCTGCGGCATGATTGGGATGACCGTCATAAAAGGCGGTAAATTCATCGATTATCTGGTTGACTTTTCGCAAATATGCTTGCCAGGGCCTGGTTCCTTTGCCGAGATCATGGTTGTTCCCGGCTAATCTTGCCCAATCTTCTCCGCCAAACGGCCGGGCGAACTCCGCCGCCATTTCAGCCACATTCTTCAAATGTTCTTCCAGTTTCTGCCACTTTTCCGGCGGCACTCCTTCCAGGCTGTGGGCGTAAAATTGCGCTTTCATTTTTGTCACTGTCATTTAGATTTTATTCCCAATCGAACTTGCACATACGCATGTCTCTTGCTGGACATAAGATGTTTCTACGTAAGCGCTCCATGAACACCCTGCTGCATGCATTTAAGCCCCCCAGGTAAGCGAGCCTGCGAGACCTCAATATACAGGGGTATTATCGGGGGACTTAAATGCGCACAGCAGGGCGTCCCTGAAACGCTCGCATACGATCTTAGTCGTACCGCTACATTTCGAGAGGTTATAAAGTCAAGAATGTGGTTTGTTGAGCGCTTTCGTTTCTACCGTTTTATTCCTTAATTTCACTCGGAGTACGGCCAGCGCCGCCTCCTTGCCTTTAAAGCTGTCGAAGGAGGCGGTATAACTCCGCCTTCCGCAGGTCATGCTATTAAGGCTATATTTTTGGCAGGTTTATGTCAAACAAATTCCAAATTAAATATCTGCTCCTAAAAAATATCCCCCACAAATATTATTACCTGAATTCGTACTTTGGCGGGGATTGCAAGGTACCATTAACTCGTAATCAGAACTATTCAGGAAAGCGTAGACTCTGGATGTGCTCCAGGATAAAAAAAGGGGGCCGGGAAATAAATTCCCCGGCCCCCTTTTTCAGCATACAGCTAAGTGTTTATGATTATTAACTTTTTTCCTCAATGGCTGGTACTACTTTGTTGAGCAGCCAGAAGAGAACGAATGGGGTTACTCCTACGGTTATAGCCCCGAAAAATCCTTCTTTGTAGGTCTCCAGACTGGTGGGCCAGAATGGCATATGGTAATGCATAAAGCCATTAAAGGAGAGCGAGAAGGCCTGACCGCCGATGACGACATTCCACCGCATCATGAAGACTCCAAAGAGAATCAGACTTAGGGAGACGATTAACCTCTTGATGGTGGGGCGGGGTAAGAGCAGTAAGACAAGCGGAATAAAATTACCAAAGAAATACTGCATAACGAATATTTTGATAAAGTCTTCCTGAAACATGATAGCCCGGAGAATATCCCATGATTTCATGGCGGTGTAGCCTCGAAAGATCATGTCTAAGAATTCCAGGGAGATGGCCGCAACCAGAAAGGCTAAAAGATAGCGTTTCGTCTTGATCATGACATCCATTTCAACACCGCCCAACTGCTTGATGGTCTCATCACCCCGGCCTCGGGCCAGGGTAGCTCGGAATTTCTTCCACTCCATAATAATGATATAGGTTAACATACAAAGGGCAATACCGGAGACCACGGCGCTGACGATGAAGATTACCGGCATGAGCGGTGACATCCACAGGGCATTGGCCTTTACCGAACCAAAGATGAAGCCGGCATAACCATGCAGAAAGCAGGCCACCGGGATACCAATGGCGGCCATGATTTTTACCGCCTTTTTATCAATCGCGATGGCACCAGATTCCAGGCTGTAGGCCCCCAGGGTGAGAATATTATAGATAATTCTCATTACCCCGTTGCCAAAACCCGGTTTACCCTTACGGGCCATAGCCTGTTCCACAAAATACTGGCGGTAGACAAACCAGATTTCAGTTAAAACGATGATCGCGTAGGCGGAAAAGACAATGCCGAAGGCGGCAATTGCCGAGGTAAAATGCGGGGTGAACATAACCTCTATACCCCGGAACGGCTGTTGAAGGTGAAAAAGAAGCGGCATCATGGCCACCGGCAGTAAGGCCAATGAGAATACCAGCGAGAAGCGGGCAATAGTGCGTAAATCTTTCTGGCCGAAGACGTGATAAAGTGAAGACAGGACAAAGGCTCCGGCTACCAGCCCGGTCATGTATGGATAGAGGACAATCTGGATGCTCCAGTAAATGAACTCGTTGGGATAGACAAAGCCGCTTTTGGTGGTCCAACTCAAACCATCTACAAATAATTGTGGCGTCATATTTTTACCTCACACTCATATCCAGGCCGATGTAATAGACCTGTGGCTTAGTGCCATATTCATCTTTAAGGATAGAGACCCTCTCCGTGGTAATTATTTTGGTGATTGGGTCATTGGGATCCTTCAGGTTGCCAATCTGCCGGGCTCCGAAAGGGCAGGCTTCAACGCAGGCCGTTTTCATACCCTTGGAGATGCGGTGATAGCAAAAGGTACATTTATCCGCCACCTTGTATTTGGGGTGAAAAAATCTGGCCCCGTAAGGGCAGGCCATGATGCAATAGCCGCAGCCGATGCACCAGGTGCGGTCAATTAATACCACGCCGTCGTTGGTCTGGAAGGAGGCACCCACCGGGCAGACCTGAACACAGGGCGGGTTCTCGCATTGATTGCAGAGCTTGGGTAAAAAGAAGGCCTTGCTGATATCATCCGGTTTAACATTATCACCCTCAACTACCGGAGAGGTATAGCCGTCTCTGCCGCCCATGGGGCTGTCAATATGTTCCTTGCCGTCTTTGGTTATTACATAGCGTTCGACCCAGGTTCTGGTCACCGGCAGGTCATAGGGGATGTCATTTTCCAATTTGCAGGCCTTAACACAGAAGCCGCAACCCACACATTTCTGGACATCAACGAGAAAGGCCCAGCGTACCTTGGCATCACCAATGGAGGCGTGAACCTCTGCCGGGTTCAAAAGCTTAAAGGCAGTTAAGGGCAGGCTGGCCGCGATACTGCCGGTGAAGGCATTTTTTAGAAATTTTCTTCGGCTGCAACTCATTTCATGTCCTCCAAAGTGGGGTTGTGCGGGTTATGGCAGTTGACGCAGTCCTTACCTGGGTTATGGGTGCCGGGATTAATGGCTGGCAGATCAGCCCGGTTACTCAAGTTGTAGGGGAGACCGGTGTGACAGCGCAGACAAAGGCCGCGGCTGGTATCTATGGGCAGAGTTTCCGGATTATCTGGATGATCGACAGCGGGGCCGTGACAATTTTCACATTGGATTATCTTATGCGGGGAGGCCATGATCGCCTTGTACTTTTCCTCGTGGCATCCCTGACAGTATTTTCGGCCTTTGTAATGAACCTTCATTGCCTTCCAGTCGGATATTGCCCCTAAACGGTAAAAGCTATAGGTAAAACTTTTACCGTGAACTCCAAAGTCTGCTGGAACCATCTTTGCTCGTGCCAGCAAG
>JAJRVC010000602.1 GCA_024277475.1 Deltaproteobacteria bacterium | reverse complement strand
GAAAGGCAACACGGCCGGGGCAAGTTAACGGTCCGGGAGAGAATCGAGATCCTGATCGATTCCGGAACCTTCAGTGAACTGGGATCTTTTGTGGGCACTACCAGCAGGCGCATCGACGGCCGTATACCGGACGCCCCTTGCGACGGCGCCGTCATCGGTACCGGTCGGGTCAACGGTCGGTTGATTATGGTCCATGCCAGCGATTTCACCGTGTTAGGCGGGTCTATCGGAGCCCAGCATATCGTCAAGTTTGCCAAACCTCTCGAAATGGCGGCTCAGTGGGGAATTCCGATGATTAATCTGCTGGATTCTTCCGGCGGCCGGCTCGGGTACGAAGATGTCGCCATGGCAGGCTTTGACTGGTATTTTCGTCTCCAGTCCTTATATTCAGGCGTCATCCCCCAGATTACAGTGCTCATGGGACCGTGCATCGCCGGCGGCGCCTACCTGCCGACGTTGTGTGATTTTTTGCTCATGAGCCGGATTTCCGCCAACATGTGGCTGGGGGGTCCGCGTCAGACCCAGGCGGCCACATCCGAGAAGTTCGACCGCAGCATCGGTGGGCCTGATTACCACATGCAGTATACCGGAAGCTGTGATATTGTTGGAAAAGACGATGAAGAAACCATCAGGAAATGCCGTGAGTTACTCTGCTACCTGCCTCAGAACTTCAGAGAAAAACCGCCGCCATGGGAAAAAATCGATGACCCGCTGCGACGGGTAGAGGACCTGACCGATCTGGTTCCAGACGAGTATGATAAGACCTACGACATGCATGATGTCATCAAGCGACTGGTGGACATCGGTGAATACTTTGAAATCAAAGATGAATATGCAAAAAACCTGATTACCTGCTTCGGCCGGTTTAACGGTGAAGTTGTAGGCCTGGTAGCGAACAACCCCAAATATCCGGGCAGCATCCTGGAAATCAATTCCTGCGACAAATACTATCGGTTTCTCCAGGTCCTCGATGCCTACAACATCCCCCTGGTCAATCTGGTGGATACGCCGCCAGTTGTGCCCGGAGAAACGGAAGAATCCGGGGGATTGATCCGCCACATGGGCAAGATAGTAAACGTCTATGCCACGAGCACTGTTCCCAAAATCAGTATTGTTTTGCGTGAAGCCTATGCCGATGCCGGCAGCATGATATTGGGTGCTCCTAAAAGCATGGGTGCGGATCTGACTTACGCCTGGCCGATTGCAAGATTCGCCGTAGAGGCTTCAACGATCGATTACCGTGAAGTTTACGGGAAAGGCATCGAAGTAGATGCTTATGAAGCATACCTCAACCGCTCTAGAGAAAAAGTGGACGTCTATGATACCGCCCACAGTTGGACCGCCCAGGTAGTGGATGAAATCATTCTGCCCGCTGATACACGCAAAAAGATCATAGAAGCATTGGAGCTGACCAGAAATAAACACGAAAAATTGCCGCCACGGGCCAGGAATCACGGAACATCTCCGACATGATTTAGAGAAAATCTTTGCGATCTCTGCGCCTCAAGTGGAGCCCCGCAAAGCGGGATGCAAGCTCGGGCGGTGAAAAACTAAAAGGAGCTATAAAAAATGGCAACAAAAAGAGTAGAAGTCAGAGCGCCGATGTCGGGTGTGTTTTTCCGTAAACCATCGCCCGATGCAGCCGCTTATGTCGAGATCGGCGATACCGTCAAAAAAAAACAGGTGTTGGGACTGCTGGAGACGATGAAAGTGTATCAGAAAATCAAATGCCCGGTAAACGGTGAAATTGTGGAGATTTTGCCCGAAAATGAAAGTCCGCTCAAAGATGATGATTTGATTTTTGTGATTGAAGTCGGTTGAGGTGTTTAGGCATGATTGCGTTATGGGCGAAAACCGGGTGTAAATCATGACTGTTGGTGATTTAACTTTAATTGAGGAAAGCCTGTTTTAAAGAGGAAACGACCTGTCATGTTCAAGAAGATATTGGTCGCCAACCGCGGAGAAATTGCCTTACGGGTCATTCGAGCCTGTCGGGAACTGGGGGTCAAAAGTGTGGCCGTCTATTCCGAGGCAGATAAAAAATCCCTGCACCTCAAAGCGGCTGATGAACGGATTTGCATTGGCCCTGGCATGAGTGCCGGAAGTTATTTAAATATTGAAAACATTATCAATGCTGCTGAAAAAGCCGGAGCCGAGGCCATCCATCCCGGGTACGGCTATTTGGCCGAGAAAAAAGAATTTGCAGAAGCCTGCGAAGCCGGCGGTATTGTTTTTATCGGTCCGACACCGGAGAACCTGAGACTGGTCGGAGATAAAATTACCGCTAAAAGAATCATGGCACAAGCCGGGATTGCAGTGATTGACAGCAGCCCGGAGGGCGTCACAAGCCTGGACAATGCTTTGGGTATTTGCAGCAAAATCGGATACCCCGTGATGATCAAGGCCTCCGGTGGCGGCGGCGGCCGCGGAATCCGGATCTGTACCGATGAAGAAATTCTTCGTGAGGATTTTGCCGTGGCAAAAGCCGAAGCCGGTGCCGCCTTCGGCAACAAAGAACTTTACATTGAAAAATATGTCGAAAACCCGCGACATATCGAATTCCAGATCCTGGCGGACAGATCAGGCAACATAGCCCATCTGGGAGAACGGGAATGCACCATTCAGCGGCGCTATCAAAAACTCATCGAAGAATCCCCTTCCCCCAGACTTACCCCCGAGCTCAGAGAATCCATGGGAGAAACAGCCATTCGGGCTGCTGCGGCTGTAAAGTATTTCAATGCAGG
>JAJRVC010000601.1 GCA_024277475.1 Deltaproteobacteria bacterium | reverse complement strand
GGTTTTTTCCCTGGTGGCGGTCATGGTCTGCTCCAATGCTTGCCGAACTTTTGTCGGTAATCGGTCTAACTGCCCGATCGCCCGCAGCCGGATATTGTTCTCCACCATCTCCTTTCGTTCTGATTGGAGAAATTTTCTCAGCAGAGCCATCAGAGCCTCGACTTCTGTTTTCGGGCGCTGCCAGTTTTCTGTAGAAAAAGCATACAGAGTCAGGTAAGATATGCCGATCTGACGACACGTCCGGATAATGGTTCGAACCGTCTCCGATCCTTTTTCATGACCGTTGATTCGGTTTAGCAGACGTTTTTTAGCCCATCGGCCGTTGCCGTCCATTATGACGGCAACATGGACAGGCAATTGGGCAGCATCCAGTTCAACAGAGCTGAAGGAAGACCGGCTAGAATTCAAGGATCTCTTTCTCTTTTTCTTTAAAGCATTCATCAATGAGCTTGATTTGCTCATTGGTTATATTCTGGATCTTATCCTGAGATTTAAAAGCGTCATCTTCCGAAATCTCACCATCTTTTTTCATGCTTTTTAGCAGTTCGTTGGAATCTCGCCGGATGTTTCTAATGGAAACCTTGTAATCTTCACAAATTTTATGAACGACTTTGGCCAATTCTTTGCGACGTTCTTCGGTAAGCGGAGGTATCGATATTCTGATGATTTTTCCATCGCTGGACGGAGTCAGGCCGAGATCAGATTTCAAAATGGCTTTTTCAATATCTTTGATGGCGGAAACATCCCAGGGTTGAATCGTGATCAGGCGGCTTTCGGGTACAGCCAGCGTAGCCATCTGGTTCAAAGGTGTCAGCGTGCCATAGTAATCAACTTTTATCCCGTCAAAAATAGATAAAGACGCACGTCCCGTTCGCACTCGCTTCAATTCGTTTCTTAAAGCAGTTACAGATTTCGCCATACTCTCTCTGGTTTCGTCATATATTGGTTCAATCATGGGAAATAACCTCGTATTTGTTCCAGCTTTTTAATGGTCGATCAACGTCCCGATTTCCTCGCCGCAAATAAACCTGCGGATGTTTCCCTTTGTTTTTAATTTAAAAACGGTCAGAGGCAGTTTATTATCCATGGCGAGGGAGATAGCTGTCATATCCATGACCCGAAGCTGTTTTTCCAGAACTTTCATATAGCTGATACGTTTCAACAACTTGGCATTTTTATCCTTGACGGGATCCGCATCGTAAAGTCCGTCAACCTTAGTGGCTTTAATAAGAATCTCTGCATGAATTTCCTGGGCCCGGAGCACTGCCGCAGTATCTGTGGTAAAATACGGATTTCCGGTTCCAGCGCCGAATATGACGGCACGTCCCCGCTCCAGATGACGGTTGGCTCTACGCATAATGTAAGGTTCTGCGACCTCATGCATCGAAATGGCTGTCTGCACGCGGGTTTCCACGCCCTGATTTTCCAAGGCGTCCTGCAGAGCCAGACTGTTGATGACCGTGGCCAGCATCCCCATATGGTCGGCCGAAGTTCGATCCATTCCATATGAGCTTGCCGCAATACCGCGAAATATATTGCCCCCTCCCACAATAATTCCGATTTGAACACCTAACTCGACAACGGAACGAATCTCTCCGGCCACGAATTTGATCATGTCAGGACTGATGCCGAAACTCTGTTCTCCCATCAGGGCCTCACCGCTTAATTTTACAGCAACTCGCTTATAACGTGGTTTCGCCACCTATACGCCTCGTAATGCCTTAAAGTCTATGAATTTATTTCACCGCTCGCCGGTCTGAAAACGCACAAAACGTTTGATCGTAATGTTTTCTCCAATTTTAGCGATCAATCCATTCAGCAGATCTTCTACAGTCAAATCCGGATCGCGCACATAGGCCTGCTTAAGCAGACAATTTTCTGTGAAGAACTTTTTCATTTTGCCATCAACTATTTTAGTAATCACGTTTTCAGGCTTCCCCGTTTCAAGAGCCTGGCTCTTATAAATTTCTTTTTCCCGAGTGACAATTTCTTCCGGAACATCTTCGGCCTGAATACTCATAGGGTTGGTGGCGGCGATGTGCATAGCGATGTTTTTTGCAAAATTAATAAAATCTTCGTTTTTAGCGACGAAATCAGTTTCGCAATTAACTTCCACCAGCACACCCAGTTTGCCTCCCATATGGATATAGGATTGTATCGTACCTTCCGATAATACCCGGCCGGCTCGTTTCCGTGCAGTGGCCAATCCTTTTTTTCTAAGAAAATCTACGGCCTTATCAATATCTGCGTCGCACTCCACAAGCGCCTGTTTACAATCCATCATCCCGGCGCCGGTTTTCTCCCGCAGTTGTTTTACCATGGTTGCACTAATTGTTGTCATTTTTCTCTCCTGTCGTTTCAGCTACGCTATTTTCTACTGATTCACTGCTCTGTGCTTTGGCCGCTGCCTCCGGGACATCTACTACATCGGTGGGTTCGGCCCCCGAGCGTTTAATTATCTCTACAACGGGACCCCCGGTGCCGTCTGAAATAATTTTGCGTTCACCCGGTTTCAGGTCGGCATTGATAGTTGTCACTTCGGATTCTTCTTCGATTTCCTTATCGGCTTCGGCCTGTTGTCTCTCGGCAAAGCGTTGCTGTCCTATAATGCAGGCGTCTGCCATTTTTGAAGTAAGTAACCGGATGGCCCTGATGGCGTCATCATTGCCGGGTATGATATAATCGATATCATCCGGGTCGCAATTGGTATCCACAATGGCAATGATCGGTATGTTAAGTCGCCGACCCTCACGGACGGCGATGGCCTCATTTTTAGGGTCAACCACGAACATGGCTCCAGGCAGTCCGTTCATGGTGCGGATTCCTCCAAGGTTGTTATCGAGTTTAACTTGCGCTTTACCAAGTTTGAGTCGCTCTTTTTTAGGAAAAAGTTCGATGGATCCATCATTTTGGATATTGTTGAGATAGTTGAGACGATCTATGCTCTGCCGAATCGTTTGGAAATTGGTCAGCATACCGCCTAACCATCGGTTGTGAACATAAAACATCTCACAGCGATTGGCTTCTTCATAGATGGAATCACGCGCCTGCTTTTTAGTACCGACGAAAAGCAATGGTTTGCCATCAGCCACTGTGTTTACGACAAAGTCATAGGCCGTTCTGAACATCCGCACGGTTCGTTGCAGATCAATAATATAGATCCCGTTCCTGGCCCCAAAAATATAGGGCTTCATTTTCGGATTCCAACGTTTTGTCTGATGACCGAAATGCACACCGGCTTCCAGCAATTCTTTCATAGTTACATAAGCCATAGGTTTCTCCCTTTCTTAATGGTTATTCCACCGCCTTCATCATTCCTGCTTCCGACTTTCAGTGAAAGCACCGGGAAACAAGTCCGAAAACGTGGGGGGTTATAAAAATCTTTTTTAATAGCAAATTAAACCATCGACCGCAACACCTTTCTTCCCTAAAAGTTAACATTTTTGACTGATGTGCAGGTCAATTCGTTTCAACCTCTTTTACGCATCCATACCACCCGATCGTAACCACTGTAGTCTTTGGTATGGTTGAACTCATCATAAAAATCACAGTCGGAAACAATTCTGCGAACATCATCCTTCTGCTCATGACCTATTTCAAGCATGAGCACACCATGCGGCTTCAGGTAATTGTGGGCGCTGCCGATTATTTTTCTAAAACAAGATAGCCCGTCCTGATCACCGTTGAGAGCCGCAAGCGGTTCGAACTGATGTATTTCCGGTTGCAGTTGGCCAATCATCCCGCTGGGAATGTATGGCGGATTTGACACAATCATATTAAATCCGGATTTTTCCGGATTTAACGGTGTGAGCCAGTCGCCGACAAAAAAATGGATCCGCCCGGAGAAATCATGTCGGGCGGCATTGTTACTTGCCAGTCCTGCTGCGTTCTTAAAATAATCTGATGCAAAATATACATGCCGCGGCTGTTGCGATACCAGAGCGAGCACAATAGCCCCCGATCCGGTTCCAAGATCAAGAATTCGGTGTGATTCTGAAGACGGAATCTTCGATAATAAATTCAGCGCCGCTTCCACCAGACATTCGGTTTCAGGTCTCGGTATCAGGACATCCTGAGTGATCTTAAGATCCATGGACCAGAATTCTTTAGTCCCAAGGATATAAGCAACCGGTTCACGCCTGATTCTGCGCTTAATCAACATTTTGAATGTGTTCAGTTCTCCAGCAACCAGCGGTTGGTCGTAATTCAGATACAGATCAATGCGTTTGAATCTCAACGCATGGGCAAGCAATATCTCGCCGGTTGCCCTGGGACTGTCAATATCATGGGTCTTTAAATAGGGTGTTGCCCAGCGGATAAGCTTGATGATGGTCCATTGGGTCTTGCCGGAGGCAGTATTTTTATTTTCAGGCGTCGATGTCTCCATTTTAATCAAATCGGCCGCTATGTTTTGCCCCGTGCCTCAAGCCCTGCGCTTTTTCTCATTTTCCGCATCCCAACTTCCTTCCGGGGGCAGGTGCCTGTAAGCCCTGGCAGAGGCCTAATTTCTGACACCCGTTTCAGCCTTACGCCTGAAACACACTTATCCCTTTGCTATGTTGCTTATGCAACATTTGGATTATGCCTGATCCACATTCTGTAAGGCCTGGGTTTGATAATAAGTTGCCAGGTTGTCAATGAGTTCGTCAATATTACCTTGCAGAATATGTTCCAGCTTGTAAAGAGTCAGTCCGATCCGATGGTCGGTCACCCTGCCCTGGGGAAAATTGTAAGTTCTGATTCTGCCGCTTCTGTCGCCTGTGCCCACCTGGCTCTTGCGTTGTTCGGATCGCTTTTCGTTCTGCTCCATGATCATTTGATCCAGCAATCTCGCCCGCAGAACTTTCATGGCCTTCAGTTTGTTTTTAAGTTGTGATTTTTCGTCCTGACAGGTGACAACTAAGCCGGATGGCAAATGGGTAATGCGCACGGCTGAATCGGTCGTATTCACGCTCTGTCCCCCCGGACCGGTGGATCGATAGACATCGATCTTAAGCTCGGATGGATCGATTTTAACATCGACCTCATCCGCCTCGGGCAGGACAGCCACCGTCACCGCGGAGGTATGGATACGTCCCTGTGTTTCCGTGGTAGGTACCCGCTGCACTCGATGGGTGCCGCTCTCATACTTAAATACACTGTAAGCCCCCTTGCCCTGAATCATGGAAATGATTTCTTTCAAACCGCCGACACCGGTGGGATGGTGGGTTATGACCTCTATTCTCCAGTTGCGACTTTCAGCATAACGGCTGTACATCCGGTACAGATCGCCGGCAAACAATGCCGCCTCTTCCCCGCCGGTACCGGCCCGAATCTCAACGATGACGTTTTTTTCATCATTGGGATCTTTGGGCAGCAAAAGCCTTTTGAGTTTGCCTTCAAGATTTTCTTTTTCCCGGTTCAGTGTTGCGATCTCATCCCGTGCCAAATCTTTTATATCCGGATCAGCGTCCTTTAATAGATCCTGGCTCTCATCAAGATCGTGCAGCGTCTGCCTGTACC
Organism: Deltaproteobacteria bacterium; assembly: GCA_024277475.1. The sequence continues at coordinate 1,733 of JAJRVC010000601.1, read as the reverse complement.
GGCGGTATACGGTTACGATCTTGTTTAATTCGGCATGCTCGCGCACATAAGTCTGGTAGGCATTGCGATCATTAACAATTTTCGGATCGCTCAAATGCTTCTCGACCTCTATGAAACGCTCTTCAACCCCTGATAATTTGTCAAACATCAGTCCTGGTTTCCACTTGTGGATTTACACGGCAACCCGACGGTCGAGACCCCGGATTGCCGGTGTTAAAATATTTATTCTTGACGGTTCTAGTTATCTATTGCGGGAGAGGAATCCAGCCGGTTCAACCAGCCGGCATCAAATCGATACTCTGATTCCATTATCAGATACAGCCGGGAAGCCGGATGTTTTCTCAGCAAAGCGAGGTGACAGGTGGGAGGAAACTAAGTGGGTTTCGCTTGGTTTTGAAATTTTTCATATTTTTTCCGGAAACGTTCAATACGACCCGCTGTGTCAATCAGTTTCTGCTTGCCAGTAAAAAAAGGATGGCATTTGGAGCATATTTCAACGCGAATATTGGATTTGGTCGAACCGACCTCTATCTCGTTGCCACACGCACAACGTATGCCGGTATCAGCGTAATCAGGATGAATGCCGCTTTTCATAGTATTTTCAACCCCCTAAAATTAAATATTTCGGAATATCTGCCCCGCCATGGCGGGAAATATAAAGCAATTCTTCAGGGCGCCCGAATCTAGCCCGAGGATGGATAAAAAGAATCGTGACTTATATATAGCAAAAAGAAAAATATGTCAATTACGATATATAGAAAAAGTCTTCCTGTCCTAATTGAGACTGATCTCCATATTTGTTTAGGCGTTCATGGAATTTAAAAACGCTTTATTATCTTTTGTTCCGCGCATTTTTTCAAGCAAAAATTCCATACTATCCACTGTGTTTAAAGTCGTCAACAGTTTGCGCAAAATCCAAACACGGTTCAGTCTCTCCGCATCTAAAAGCAGTTCTTCTTTTCGAGTACCGGAGCGCTTGATGTCAAAGGACGGATACACGCGCTTGTCGGCCAGTTTGCGATCCAGCTGAATTTCGGCATTTCCCGTTCCTTTAAATTCCTCGAAGATAACCTCATCCATACGACTGCCGGTATCAACCAAAGCGGTGGCCAGAATTGTAAGGCTGCCGCCTTCTTCGATATTTCGGGCCGCACCGAAAAACCGCTTGGGGCGCTGCAGCGCATTGGAATCCACACCACCGGAAAGGATTTTACCGCTGGGCGGAACGACCGAGTTATAGGCCCGGGCCAAGCGGGTAATACTATCCAACAGGATAACAACATCCTTTTTATGTTCCACCAGCCGTTTGGCTTTCTCAATGACCATCTCAGCTACCTGAACGTGCCTTTCAGCCGGTTCATCGAAAGTGGAGCTGATTACCTCCGCTTTCACCGTTCGCTGCATGTCAGTCACCTCTTCGGGTCGCTCGTCGATCAACAGAACAAATGGCACAACATCCTTGTGACTGGCAATGATCGAATTGGCAATCGCCTGAAGCAACATGGTTTTGCCGGATCTCGGCGGAGACACAATCAGACCTCTTTGGCCGAATCCGATGGGTATCATCAAATCCATGATGCGGGTGGAAAAATTATCAGCATCGACTTCGAGGGCGATCTTGCGTTCAGGATATAGCGGGGTCAGATTATCAAAAAGAATCTTATCCCGAGCCACTTCGGGATCCTCGTAGTTGACGGCTTCAACTTTTAATAATGCGAAATATCTTTCCGACT
>JAJRVC010000600.1 GCA_024277475.1 Deltaproteobacteria bacterium | reverse complement strand
CGCGAGCTTACCGGCTTCGCGCGTTGTGTTGCGCTGAGCATCCGAAAAATATGCCGGAACCGAAATGACTGCTTTTTCAACCGCGAAACCCAGTTTTTTTTGGGCCCACTGAGCCAGTTCCCGCAGGAGCAAGGCGGATATTTCCGGCGGTGTAAACGTTCGCTCCCCAAGGGTTACCGTTTCATCGCTTCCCATTTTACGCTTGATACTTCGTACGGTGCGCTCGGGATAGAGGAGTTGCTGGTTTCGAGCCGGCGCACCGATAAGCAGTTCATCGGTTTGCGAAAGTCCGACGCAGGACGGCAGAATTTTGGTTCCTCCGCTGCCGATGATTCGTACATTATCGTCAATAAACGCAGCAACCTCGGAATTGGTGGTTCCAAGATCAATACCGATGATACAGTCACCCGTGTTCATTGTTTACCTCCGGTTCATGTTTTTGAAAGTTCAATGGTTCTATCTTTGAAATGGCCACAAAAAGGCACAAAAAGTACAAAAAAAGAATACATGACTTTATGGTTTCTTCGTGAACTTTGTGCCTTTCGTGGTGAAACAAACTTTTTCATAAAATGCAAAGAAATTACCGCTAAGATTTTAAGGGCCCAATTTGGGTGAAACTCCCAACTTGTCGTCTTGCTCAGGAGCACGGGCCACTTTTACCCGAGCCGTCTGAAGGATATCCGTGTCGATCATGTATCCGGCTCGATATACTTCAAGTACGATCCCGTCGGCCACATCCGTGGTTTCTTCGACATCCACGGCCTTCATTTTTCGCGGATCAAAGGATTTTCCTTCACAAATGATTTCATTGACTCCAAGCTGCTGCAAAGCTTCGTCAATTCGATCAAGACCCATGCGGTAGCCCTTTTTCAGTGAATTGATGATTTCTATCATGTGATTTTTATCAGCACTTTTGCCAAAGAATAATTTTCTGATTGCAAATTTATCCAGCCGGAACGAATTGCGGTATTCATCTATCTTCCGCTGACTCTCATGAGCTGATCGCAGTCCACGGGTCAAGCGATCCCGAATATCGGTAATAATCCCAATGAGTTCACGCCGGGCACGGTCATGAGCTTCGCGTTTCAACTCAGATTCGCGTTGGGCACGATCCGTCCGGCCCTCGGCTGCAATCCGTCTGGCATCAGAGAGTGCTTCCCTGTGTGCCGCAAGAAGTCCGCGAATGGGCTCATCCAGCCCCGTAAACGGCTCTATCTTTTTCCCCAGCTCTTTAAATGCGCGACCTTGCAATTTAATCTCCTGGGTGAGCACAGTCAGCGCCGACAAGGTGGAATGCAAGTCATAGGTGTCTTCAGCCGAGCCGACGGTATCGGGATCCCTATCATCGTGCAGTTCGGCCAGCAATTCCGCTGCAATGCCCTCCAGAGGTTTTTCTTCAGCCAGAACATCGTCGAGCCACCCAGCAAAACGCTGTAAAATTAGTATCCTGAGCGCTTCTTTGGTTTTAGCATCCGAAAAATATTCATTTAAATACGAAAGCTCCGGCGGCGAATTTTGATCTTCCGGCTCCAATGGCGTATCCTCATTAATACTTTAATAACTTTTGTGTTTCATTGCAAAAAATCAAAATACAAGTTCCAAATAAATTCAAAATTACAATAACCGAAATAAGAAAAATTTAGCAAAAAAAATCGTTATTTTTTTGCCCAGACAAAATTTGCTCCGGTTAAATTGCAATTCAGTTTAAGGGTTCACCTCTCCAGCATGGCGGCAAGCCACGCTTCGGGCCCGACAAATAGTCTAGTTTGTCTTTGATTGTCGAGCAACGCCATGAACGACGCCTCGGGATCTGCCGACTGAAGCGTCATCCGGGTGCGGTAGCGTGGGTCGCTCAGAATCGTATAGGCATCCCGAACGCGCTCAAATTCCTCCGGACACCTTTCGGGCGGGTATTCCTTGATTTTGTTCAGATAGGCCGAGCGAATTTCTGCTGTATCGGCATCATCCGGCACACCCAGTATATGTTGCGGTTTTTCGTCTAAAATGGGGATGTCATCTTTTTTCTGCATCGATTGGTCCTCATGTTATCTTCTGCGTTTAGATTTTCTTGCTCGTCTGTTGGGAAACCAATCCCGTTCGAAGTCCGGCAGGGTTCCGTCAGCCGCGGCTTCTTTCAATTTTCGTTCTAGTTGATCCGCCAGCCAGGGGTCTTTGCGCGCTAATTCATCCGGATCGGGAAAAGACCCATTTCGGCCATGTTTCGAAACCACTTTCATAATAAGTGAAATCAGTTCCGGCGGCAGGTCGGGCAGAAGATCATCTATAAGGTTATCATTATCCAGGTGCACTTCAAAATCATCGTCATCGAAGTCGTCATCATATAATTCATCCGGTCTGAATGGGGCCTTTCGGTCCTGACAGTCCTTGGCGTCACAATTTCTACAGTCGCTTCCGTAATAGTCATCATCATCATCATTATCGAAAAAATCATCCGATGAATAATGGGTTGGATATTCGCGCTCCTCCCTTTCAAGCTGCAATACTTCATTCAATTCTTCGGTTTCCATAGAAGGATTGCTGTCACCGTCGATATCGTTAAAGAATGAAAAGCCGAATGGTCTACGATATCCAACCCGGCGCAATTCAATGGCCTCGTCAATAAGGTCCATATCCCTTTCGCGACGGGCAAACTCAATTGCCGCCGTAATGCAATCACGCCGCCGATTCATCGCCCATGCCGGTAAAGATCGGGCACGCAAAACTAAAAACCTGGCGATTGCAGCTCCGTGCTGCGAAAGGCCGGCGCCGGCAGCCGCATATGCCAGTTCAAAATTTTTATTTCTTAAGGCGGTTTCTGCAACAATCCGGATAGTGTCAGTATCCTGCAAGCGGTCTTCGGTGCTGAAAAAATCCCTTAATTCTTTTTCATATTCCGGCGGAATCGCAATCGGAATTCCCATGTCGTCCCCCAGTCGGCAGCCCCTGGCAAATGCGGTCACCAGATCTTTTCCCTCCAACGGGTCGTTGGCAGATCCCGCCAACCGGGTTTGCCGGTCGGAGAGACCACAAGCCCTCTGCAATCCTTGGATCACCACTTTAGCGGTCAGCGCGGTATCCAGCAAGGTAATCAACTCACCGTTTAAACGGTTTAAGTTGGATTCCTGACCGTCAATTATCGCAGATACGAATTTCAATGCCACCAGGAAAGCAGGTCGATCCCCCTCACCAGACTGGGGCAAAACCTCAATTTCAGCAAAATCTTTCTGAGCCAAATGAGTTTTTTTCTGTTTCAGATGACGGACGGCCGTTGCCGCTAGCAGTCGCAGCCTTGCCCTTTTAACATCGGGATTCAATCCGTCAAGCCATTCAGCCCTTTCTAAATATCCAAGGGCCTTTTTAAAGGCACCCCTTTTCTCGGCCGATTTCATCAAATACAGTAGCGGCCGCGTATCGTCCGGGACCGCCGCATTCCAGGCGATGGCCACCGCATCACGCTTCTTCCAAGACGAAGTGTGATCCTCAGTCCACTCCAGCCATTGCCGGAATGTTTCAGAAACGGGATCGGTCTCGCCGGCCAGTCGGTAAAGATGTTCAGGATAAAGAAAATACATTTCAGAAGTACTTTTGTTGTTTTTGCGAACGGCTTCTAAGACAGATCCCGGTTGTCCGTGATAATAGGATTCAAATCCTCTGAACGCTCTTTCAAATTTTGACTGCAGCCAGTCAAAATCCTCAGCCGGATATCGTTGCGTCAACTCCGCCATACGAAGATAGATCTCCGCGCTTTCATAGCTTTTCCCGGAAAACCATCCCTCATGCAGGGCGTGTTTGCGAAACTCCTCCCACAGGGCACATGCGAAAAAATTTTGTCCTTTTATTTCTGCCGCCCGTGCATAAAGCCGCCAGAAACAGGCATTTTTCAGCGATGGTCCTCCCATGGCTCTGATCACATCTTCGGCATCAAGGTCGAGCATCCAGGATCGAATGGATACATGCTGCTTGAGTCTTTCTACAATTTCGGGGCAAAACTGCTCACAAACATCGACAGCCTTGCGAACTGCCTTAAACACTTTACGCGGCTTGTTTGCGGCCAGTGCGGCCTCAAGCATTTGCAAAGCATCCCGGGTTGTTTTATTGTTTCCAATGACTTTTTCAACCAGAAGGGCAGAACTTTTATCGAGGCCGGCCTTCGATTGGCCTGTAATTAGCGCGCGAATTAGAGGCACAAGACGTTCCGGCGCCGATTCAGGGTCAACCGCATTCAGATACTTCTCGCACCTCTCATCGTCATGACGATAAAAGCAGGCAAGTGCCTTGATAAGTATTTTCCATGGTGCCAGTGGACTCCGGCGCGAGATAGCCGGCAAGGCGACTTCCTCATCGCTGACAAAGCCGGATGTCACCCTTGCAAACGCTTCTGCTGTTTCCCGAGCAGCGGTTTTCAGCGGATGACCGGAAGGCAGCGCTTTGCACCGAGCCAAGAGGCTGAGATCAACCAGTTCATTTTTGATTATTTTTTCTATGGCCGCACGTTGGTGCTGTGGTAATTCGGGGTCCTCAAGTGGCCCAACCAGTTCGCCTATCTTTCCTTCTCGGAGGGAAATGACGGCATTTAATTCAGTTAAACGATGATCAGGACAATTATATCGCCCCCGAACCAATTTCAGCAGTGTTTTGGCCTCAACGATATAGCCTTTGGTGGTCATTTCACGGATTCGAGCAACATAAGCATCCACCAGAACCATTTCAGATTCTGCCGTACCAAGGCTTTTGTGATGTGATTTGGCCCTGCTGAGCACTGCTTTGACTTTTCCTTTAGATATCAGACGGTTTACCTCGTCTGCAAATCCGAGGGCTTTAGACTTCAATTTTCCTGGAGTCAACCGACTGGTAGCATCAATCGTACTTTTTTTCTTTTGTTTTTCAGTGGATAGACGGTGGTTAACCTTCTTGCGTTTCTTCCGGCTCTTTTTCCTTGATGACATGACAGAATCCCTTTGATATATGAGCTGTGAACGCTTTTTCAACCCGGAACGATGAACTCTGAACCGCTCAACCTATATTTGGATGCAGAATATATGACTAAAAATAAATTGTATGTCAAGGTATTATAAGCACACTATACAGTGTATTTTATTAAGGTATAGGAAATACTGCAAAACATTTTTCGTTACCGTTCAGGGGTTCCCGTCTTCGCCTAAAATGGCTTCTCCGCATCACCCAGGGTTCAGAGTTTCAAGATTCTATTTAGCATGAATTCAGCAGTTCAAAAATGTGATATGCGAAAATACTTGAAGAATTCAGGTAGTATTTATTGACAAATCGACTCTGTCATACCCAGCCTGACCCCCTATAAAAAGCTACCATAATTTTTAAAAACATGCTGTTAGAAAAGAGCCGCTAAGGGCCTAATCGGATCTCCAGGAATTGAAATACCGCAACAAGTGCTTAATATTTGGATATCCATTAAAATACAAATCGGCCAACTGTTAAAAAGGAGACGCAATGTCTGCACAACCGGCCCAAAAATATAACTTTGAAGTCGGCGTTTACCGCCCCCCCAGTGAAGGAGGCAGCGCTTCTTTGCTGTTGCGCATAACCCGCAATTGTCCCTGGAATCGCTGCGAGTTTTGCGCGATGTATAAAACGGAAAAATTTGAATTAAGATCGCCTGCTGAAATAAAGGGCGATATCGATCAGATTGCAGATATCTGCAATAACCTTAAAGACATTTCCTGGAAGCTCGGGTATGGCGGTAACATCAACCGGGAGGCGGCGATCGAACTGTTAAATTCTGTTCCTGAGCTTAATTATAATCAGGGATTTGTTATGGTTTTTAACTGGCTTCAATCCGGTGCAAAGACCGCTTTTCTGCAGGATGCCAACAGCCTGATCATGAAAACCGATCAACTGGTGGATATCTTGCAGCATTTACGAAAAACGTTTCCAACATTAAGCCGCGTTACCTCTTATGCCAGATCCAAAACGATAGCTCAAAAAAAACTGGACGAGCTCAAGGCGATACGTGCGGCGGGTTTGGACAGAGTGCACATCGGACTTGAAAGCGGAGATGACGAACTGCTCAAAGAAATAAAAAAAGGTGTCAACAGCGAAGGACATATTAAGGGCGGCAAAAAGGCCATGGAAGCCGGATTCCAGGTATCCGAATACTGGATGCCTGGCTTAGGCGGCAAAGCCAAGTGGCAGGACCATGCCGGAAATACCGCCCGGGTGTTAAACGAAATTGATCCGCACTACATTCGCTCGCGACCATTTTTCCCGGCAGCCGGTACTCCTATCCATGAAAGGTACGAAAGCGGCCGGTTCACCATGCTGTCCCCGGAAGAGCAGCTGATCGAGTTAAAGCAGATGATGGCGGCATTGAACGTGACATCAAAGGTTTGCTTTGATCATGCCGGTAACTATTGGCAAAATAGAAACGGTGGGCTCTTGTTCAGCCAGAGTTATGAAGGCTATAAATTTCCGGAAGAAAAGTCCAGAGTTTTACAGTTGATTGAAGAGGGCTTGACGGTTCGTCAGAACCCGGTCTTTTTGCGTTTATAAATACTTACCAGAGCGGTTCCAGGTTCGGGGTTCACGGTTCAAAGGTTACATCCGATGGATACGGCTCCCAATATTGACAATCTCGCAAAAAGTCAAAATATTCGGATTTCGATCTCATAACCTATAACGCAATCAAAGTCCGTCTTCCAGAGCCCAAGTCTCTCATTCCGCATTCCAGCCTATTCCCCCTTAAACACCGGCTCCCGTTTCTCCAGAAAGGCGGTAAACCCTTCCACACAATCCTTGGATTTTCCGACAATGGCACTGCCCTCTTCTTCTACTTTAAGCCCCTGTTCGAAGCCTTCATACTCTCCGGCGGAAATCGCCTTCAACACGCAGCCGACTGCAAGCGGCGGTCGCTTAACCAGTTTTGCGGCAAATTCAAGGGCATCGGTCATAAGCTGATCGGCCGTTGACAATTGATTCACGAGTCCAATTTCCAATGCTTGTTGCGGGTTAATGCGTGTGCTTAAAAGGATCATGTCAAGCGCTTTGGCTTTTCCGACAATCCGTGTCAACCGCTGGGTACCGCCCCAGCCGGGAATAATGCCGACGTTAAGCTCGGTAAGGCCAAGGTTTAACTTGGGGTCATCCACCATGATCCTGAAGTGACAGCTCAGGGCCAGCTCCAACCCTCCGGCGAGGACATGCCCATTAATGGCGGCGATCACGGGCTTTGAAAACCGATCGAGCTTTGTCCACAGTTCGCGACCCTTGGGACTGGTTTTGTGGGCATTGGCCGAATCACTGAGATCAAACCCGGCGGAAAAGGCTTTCTCACCACCGCCCGTGATAATTAGCACTCTCACTTCCGGATCGTTTTCGATCTCATTAACTGCCTTTTCAAATCCCGACATCATGTCCCAATTCCAGGCATTGACCGGGGGATGGTTCAGCGTGATAGTACAGATGTATTCTTTTTTTTCTACAGTAAGGTTATCGTAAGCCATGGTTCTCTCCTTTAAATTACAATATCCAAATCTCAAATAAATAAAAAGCCAATTATTAAGGTTCTAATTCGGCGTCATGGACTCTATAAAGGCTTCAAGCCTCGTCTCCACTTGGGCATCGGAATAGGCTCGGGGATCATTTTGATCGGCTTCGATGACAACTCCCGGTTTACCCGATATTTTAGCTAATTCTTCCTGCATGCGGTACATGCCCAATGAATAAGGCTTACAGGAACGGTTGGAATGCATGATAAAGCCGGTCAGGGAAAACTCATTGATTAAGCTCGCCAGATAATTAATCCGGTCTTCAAAGCCCGTATTGATGTAAACGTTCAAATAGCTTTTGGCGATGGCCTCATAGGGCTCGGCATCCGAATCCACCGGATAGTTGCTGTACTGGCCCCAACTGTTGGCATAAGTAGTCACCACCAGGGTGCATTTTTGTTCTTCGAAAAATTTTTCCAGCCGTCGCATTTTAAACCAGACCGGCAGGTTATCCCAAAGAACCCGGTATCGTTCTTCGGGCAACGATCCAATTTTCTTTTCGGCTCGCTCGGCGATCTCTTCATACAACAATTTATTATAATCGACGCACTCCTGGGTACCACGCAAGGTAACGATGGGCCCTAAATGGATGAAGGTATCCAAGCTGTTGAACGGCGACGGCGCGGTTTTACCGAGTTGCAGCATCTTTTGCCAGTAACCGGCGGCGTTACGGTTTAAAATAAGAACATCCCTTAAGCGGTCCCGGTCGAAATGTTTGCCGGTGAAATCGGACAGAAACTTTTCAAGGTCTTTAAACTGCGATACGGTATAATCGATCAAATCCTGAGTCAAACCATCGTGCAGAAACGGTGTGTCGACAATGAAGAGCGGTACCTCATATTTGCGGGCGATGACCTCATACCACTTAATTACCGTTTTGCAAATGTTGGTGGAGCACAAAAGGAAATGAGGTGCAGGCAGTCCGCCAGCTGGCCCTCCCCGGGTAATATCGGCGCCGAAATCCGTACGGGCGTAAGCACAAATATCCTGGGAAAAGCCTTCAGCTTCAGCGGATTCCATCAATTCAACGGACTGATGATTGGCGGCACACATTGCGGCATAATTTTCAGGATAAATCGGTAAGATGTCCATGGCATAAAGGAACTCCACCGGCGCACCGCTGGTAATCCAGGCAATGGGCTTTACCTTGGTGGTTTTGGCTTCGATATAATAGTTCGTCAGAAGCTCTTTCATTTTGTGATAAGCGTCGAATTTTGTCATGTATAGGGTTCTCCACCATGCTTTATTTTTATTTCAATGGGACACGGTTTATATAATTCTACCGCCCGCTGCGCTCGAGACGCAGAGCGGTGAATAAAATATTTAAATCGTAGCAAACCTTAATTCAATTCATCATTTTTCCAACATTTCACAAAAGGCATTGATCCTTGTCCTGACGGCATCAAAGTTGGTCATGGTCAGTTCCAGGTCGATAAAAGAGACCGGAATATTGGCATCTTTGAGCTGTTTCATAAGCTGGGGACGGTCAAAGGCATCCGGTTCACAAAATTTGATATACCAGAACAAAACTCCGTCCGCCCCGGATTCTTTGACTCGATTCAGCAGGTAAGGATGACGGTCATTGTCCGGGTTGTAAATGCAGCAGCACGGCGTCGGGTTAAAAAGAAAATCGCTGATTCCTTCCACCAGATTGCCGACAGCCAGATCACCTTTCGAAACAGTCCGCCAACCATTGGCAAAATCGTCATCGACGACCCTGGCCCCAAATTCATCAATAATTTTATGGATCTCAAGCGGGTCAAACACCATGCCGGAAAGCAGCAGCTTGGGGCCGCTGCCAGCTTGCGCCTCAAATCCTTCCAGTTTCTGCAGCACATCTTCAAGCAGGCGGTTGTACACATGAGCGGGCAAAAAGAAACCGGTTTTGATAACAGTATAAAAATCAAGGCTTTTAACAAGACCTGGATTTTTAGACCGCATCCGGTATAGCCGGCGTTGCAGTGCTCGTGTCCGCCCACACAATTGAGTTGCTTCATTCAGGGAATCCGACGTAATTTTGTTTCCGGTGATTGATTCCAAGCCGGCGGTTACGGATTCGACCACACTTTCAAGATAATTGTGGCGGGCGACCTTCGTCTGCGTAATGGGGATGGAAAGCTCCAGTGTCGGTTTGCTGAACACCCGACGATAAATTTCTCTCAGGTTGATCAGGGTATCGCAAAGTGAGGTAAAGGCATAAGCCTCGACCATGTGTGCAATTCCTCTCATCTCCAGTTCCATTGCCGAGCGTGCCACCGAGCAGCAATAGGACTGAAGATGGGCATCGGCTTTCTCAATCGGCAAATTGTTGCCCCACAGCTGCACGGGATATCCGCCGGCGGCCTCGATCAACTCCATGGGAAAATACGCCGGCATGACCCCTATAACGGGACGATCCAGTTCTTTTTCGTACTTCAGGATCGTTTGCGAAACGTTGTTGACAACTTCATGAAATAATTCAAACATACCTTTGCTCCGAAAATGCTATCAGAATAAATTTCTTATAAATAGCTTTTCTTAGTTTGTGTTAGTGGGAACGGCTTCCATTCACGATTTAGGTAATGGGATCCTTTTCGCGGCTGGAAGTCGCTCCCACCAAAATCAAAAAAAATTTCCAATATATTTTTTGCCCTATAAATTCATGAATTCAGGCCTCTTGATGAGGATTGACTCAATGTTTCAACCTATTATCAGTCGGAAGGGCAAAAAATTATTCTTCTCTTTCAATGATAACCGCCACCCCCTGACCACCGCCGACACAGGCATTGGCACAGCCATACCGGCCGCCCTTTGCCGCTAGGATTCGAGCCAGCGTGCCGGTCAGCCGGATACCGGTGGCTCCCAGCGGATGCCCGATGGCCGTTCCGCCGCCCATGACATTGACACGATCAGGATCGAGCCCCAATTCTTTGATGCAATTAAGCGCCACGATACAAAAGGCTTCGTTGATTTCCCAATAATCGATATCCGAAGCCTTGAGACCTGCCTTGTCCAGGGCCTTCTGACTGGCCGGCACCGGTCCGTGTCCCATGATGGTGGGATCGACACCGGCAAAGCCGATTGATCGAAGGGTCGCCAAAGGCTTGATGCCTTTCTTTTTGGCACTTTCTTTGGACATCAACACCATGGATGTGGCAGCAGCGTTTAAGGGGGAGGAAATACCGGCCGTAATGACACCGTCCTTTTTAAATACCGGTTTCAGCGAGGCGATACCTTCCAGGGTGG
>JAJRVC010000599.1 GCA_024277475.1 Deltaproteobacteria bacterium | reverse complement strand
CCGACTTGTACGAGCAGAAAGGGCTGAAGCCTGCTGCGAACTGGGAAGAGTACCTCAACATTGCCAAGGCATTGAACAACCCGCCCAAAATGTACGACTGCATCATACCCTCCGCTGAGATGGGAGCTTCCCATATTCTTCTGGAAACAGCTTTCAGGACCAATGACGTCCACTGGTTCAATTACGATAGTAAAACCAAGAAATATGTTGTCGGGTTGGACCAGGGAGAAAATAAAAAACTTGCCGTGGAAACACTGGACTATTTACATGAATTGCACAAATTTTCGCCCTAGGCAAGCACTTACAACTGGGCTGAGCTTATGAGTACCTTCGTCAGTGAGAAGGTGGCTAATTCCTATTATGTCGGTGCCCGCCTTCTGGACAGGGTGATGGCCAACAATGCCCGTATCGCTGATGTAACCAAAGCTGTTGCCTTCCCGGCTCGCAAAACCGACAGTTACTATCTGTCCATCCAGGGTTTTCACATCAACAAAAATTCCAACGTGGATGCAGCCAAGCAGTATTGCAAATACTTTTTGAGCCATCCCGACTACATAAAATGGCTGCACGCCGTGCCGCTGCACATCATACCTGCCAGCCGGGACGTCCTGCGTTCAGCCAAGTATCAGGATAACCCTGTTATCCAAAAACGCATGGATGTGTTAAACTTCATTGATTCGATCTGGGGTAAAGGTATTCCCGGCTACTACTGGGACGGTCCGGTACTGAACCCGCTCACAGGCCTTTACCAGAACGCCAATCTGGGAGGTTGGATGCTGGCTATGCGCAATATTAAAAAGGTGAAGTCGGAGGAAGTCATCGATCAGGCAGCCGAAAACATCCGCAAAAAAATGAAAGCCAAAACCTAATCTCGATTGTAACCGTTCACAGGTTCAGGGTTCACCGTTCAAGGTTGATGGACTCGTAAATACACACTCGAATGCAGTCTATGGACGAGAATGAAACCTTGAACCCGTGAACGCCTGACCTCGAGTTAACCCGGTCCGGCGTTATGAATCGCCGGTCCGGAAATCCGAGCAGGGTGGCCCATTAAAAGGACTTTAATAAACTATGATGTGGCCGCAAAAAGGCACAAAAAACACAAAATAAAATATATACTTAATAATTTCAATATGTTATAAAATCAAAATTCGATAATTTTGGCTTTTTACGAGATTGTCAACTATGGTTCCAAGAGGAAATCGAGAACAGCGCGAAAAAATACTGTGGATTTCGAGCACCGTGGTGCCGGCGATGCTGCTACTGGTCCTTATTTCCTATTTCCCCATTGTCTATGCTATTTTTCTAAGTTTTGTTAAGAAAACCGCCTTTTCGCCGGATATGACATGGATCGGCCTCAAGAACTATATTTGGATTCTGGCCGAGCCCGAATTGTGGAATTCGTTGGGTAAGTCTATCATATTTACGATAGGATCGGTATCGCTTCAGATTATATGCGGCCTCGTAATGGCCCTGCTGATTAACCGTCCTTTTAAGGGGCAGAGCCTGGCACGCAGTTTGGTCATTTTGCCTTATCTGCTGCCTACCATTGTGGTGGGTCTCGTATTCAAGTGGCTGTTGAATCCGGATTACGGGGCAATTAACCAGGTTCTGTTACAATGGAAACTGATTGAGATGCCCATCAATTTTTTTGGTGGCCTGAATATATCCATGTATTCAATTATTGCAACCACCAGTTGGCAGTACACCAGTTTCGTGGTTCTGATGATTCTTGCCCGGCTGCAGGCAATTAATCCAAAACTCTATGAAGCCGCCAGGGTAAGCGGGGCCGGGTCGATACGCTGTTTTTTCGATGTTACCCTGCCCAACCTCAAAACGACCTTCTTCCTGCTGGCACTCTTACGGGGAATCTGGATGTTCAATAAGTTTGACTTGATATACATTATTACGGGAGGAGGGCCTCTCAAAGCAACAGAAACATTGCCGATCTACGCTTATCGGCTGGCTTTTGAGGATTTTGATTTTGGCAAGGCTGCCGCAACCTGCACGATCATGTTTTTGGTGCTGGCTTTAGGCTCAGCGATCTATTTCAAGCTCTTTGATCCCAGTAAAGAGGTGGAGGTGGGACGTTGAATTACGATATTTTTAAAAGACGTGTTATCATGATTTGCCTGATTATGGGTTTAATCATCATTGGCTTTCCTTTTTATTGGATGCTGCTGACCTCTTTGACTCCCAGGCAGGTCCTTTTTCAACCTCCCTATAAATTTTTTCGTCTCGATTTATCTTTGGAAAATTTCCGGGACTTGTTTTTCGCCACTGAATTTTTTATTTATTTGAAAAACAGTATCATTGCCGCCGCCGGGGCCATTTTTTTAAATGTCGTCGCGGCTACTTTGGCCGGTTACGGACTCACCCGTTTCGATTTTTGGGCTAAGCGCAAGTTTGCCCAGGGAATTTTGTTTTCCTACATGTTTCCGCCCATGTTGATGGCAATCCCCTTGTATATCATTTTATCTGCGATGCAGATGCGCAATACTTATCTGGGGATAATTCTGGCCCATATGTCTATCAGCCTGCCACTTAACATTTGGTTGATGTGGCAGTACTTTCAGATCGTACCGGTATCCCTGGAAGAGGCGGCCTGGGTAAGTGGCGCGAGCAAGTTCAGGGCCATGCGAGAGATTTGCCTGCCGTCTGCTTTGCCCGGCATGCTGTCTGTGGCTATGTTTGCTTTTGCCCTGTCATGGAATGATTTCACGTTTGCTTTTATCCTTCAGACCGATAAAAAAATGTTCACTCTTCCCATCGGCCTGGCAACCTTTGTGGAGCAGACAGCCATCCACTGGGGTATGATTATGTCTTCGGCGGTCCTGGTTTCTATTCCGACATTTGTTATGGTTTTTTTTCTGCAGAAGTATTTAGTAAGGGGCCTTGGTATGGCCAATAAGAGGTAAATGATGTCAGTTTCAGTTCGTCTGGAAAATGTGAGAAAAACTTATGGGCGCAAAGGCCATGAAGTGGTAGCAGTCGAAAACATGGCTGTGGAAATAAATGAAAGAGAATTTT
>JAJRVC010000598.1 GCA_024277475.1 Deltaproteobacteria bacterium | reverse complement strand
TTTTTCCAGGCCTTTTTTACCGTTGACAGCAAGTTCCGGTTTATAGCCCAGATATTCGAGTAAATCTTGCATGGCGTTGAGAATCTCAGGTTCGTCATCGACCACCAGCACTCGCTGCCCCTTGCCCCGGGTGATTAGCGGGGAGTCTTTTTGTTCACTTTGCTTTTCGTCAAGGGCTAAAGAAAAAAGAATCTTAAAGGTGGTACCCTGGTTTGGTTGCGAATCGACACTGATCATACCATCATGGCTTTTAATAATTCCATAGGTGGTGGAAAGCCCCAGACCGGTTCCCTTACCGATTGGCTTTGTGGTATAGAACGGATCAAAGCATTTCCGTACGGCTTCTCTATCCATGCCCCCACCTGTGTCGGTTACGGCAACTACAATTTGGTTGCCTTCCCGAACCGCCTTGATGGTCAACCGGCCGCCATCGGGCATGGAATCCCGGGCATTGTTGCAAAGATTCATCAGCGCCTGGCTGAGACTGGTCGCATCGCCGATGACTGGAAGCTTTTTGGGGAGGTCGGTTTGGATGTCTATTTTCCGGTCAAACGATTTCCGAATGATCTGACAAAGTTCGTTGATCACATCTGACAAATTGATGATTTCAAATTCTTCTTTAATCTGTTTGCGCGAAAATTGAAGCAATCCGTCGACTAGGCGGGATCCCCTTCTCACGGAAGTATTGATTCGCCCGGCCACCTCGTGCAGGCCGGACTCATCTTCGTAGTTCATCTGAATAAGCTGGCTGTTTACCAGGATTTCAGTCAGGGTGTTTCTGAAATTGTGGGCCACACCGGCGGCAATCGTTCCGATGGCCTCCATCTTCTGAACATGCTGCAACTGCATTTCCAGACGTTTGCGCTCAGTCACATCCGTAATCATGATGATGACCGTAGATGGCTCTTCTTTGACCGGCAGAATTTCAAGGGTAATTTGCCTGCCGTTTAATTCGACCGGTACTTTTTCCCCAATTTCGACAGATTCGTTAAAATTAGCTTGAAAAATTTTATCCAGCTGCAGACCGATGTTTTCGTCAAAAAGATCCGGCGGATAAGCTGCTAGAATTTTTTCAGGCGGCAAATTGAGCAAAGAAAGGGCAACGCCATTGGCATAGACTATTTTGTTGGAATACACCTCCAGGATTCCTTCGGCCATGCTTTCTAAAATTGTTTCAAGATGGCGATTGCGAGAAAGCAATTCTTTTGTCAGCTGGCGGGCGTACACGGTGTCAAGTCCGCGAACAGGTTTTGAATCTTCTTGTCCCGGCGGAGTATCCGATGCTTCGACAGCCTCCTTGATGTGTTCCGCCATCGAACTGAAAGGACCTTTGGCAATGTATGAATCGGCGCCGGTTTCCTGGAAATTGAAATCGATTTCAGCCACAGCAGCGGAGACGATGATCAGATAGCAATCCTTGAGCTGCGGCATACTGCGGACAATTTGAATCAGTTTGTTTCCGTCGATTTTGGGCATGATGAGGTCAAAAAAAATAATGTCGGGTCTGAAAGTGGAAAGCAGGTTTAAAGCGGCAAAGCCGTCCTCGGCCGTCAAAACTTCATGTCCTTCACGCGTCAATAATTTGGTGACAAATTTCAGCATAACGCGATCGTCATCCACTACGAGGATCTTCTTTTCCATCTGTCAAACTCCTTTATCTTTTAAACAGGCTGCTTTTCTATCATAGTTCGAAGCATTTTATCAACTTCCGTGATTTGAGCCGCGAGATTTTTGATATTTGCCTGCACTCCTCTCAAATCAGCCGCTTTGCCCTTTTTTTCAAGATCGAAGGCGACTTCGGCGGCGGCTTCAGCCCTGAAATTTTTTAATATTCCCTTCAGGCTGTGGGCTGACCGCATGAACGTATCGCAGTCACCTTCGTTATAGGACCGGCGAAGATTATCAAGCAGTCTGGGGTAATCATCGAGAAAAACCTCCACCACTTCTTTGAAAAAATCCCAGTCTCCATCAAAGGCTTTCAGCAACAGTGAACTATTCACAATAATAGAATCAACAGCCACCGGTTTCTTGATACCGGGAGCGTGGGTCAGCTTTTCGATGGCCTCGAACAGCTTATCAGAATCAATGGGTTTGGATACATATTCATCCATTCCGGCTTCAAGGCAGCGCTCCCGATCACCTTTGACGACATGGGCGGTCATGGCAATAATAGGAACTCGCCTCGCTCGTGTTGAAAGCTGAAAGCTGGAAGCTGAAAGTTTAGCAGAATCCTTTCCATTGAGCTTTGAGCTTTGAGCTTCCAGCTTCTTTTCTGCTTTGAGCTCCGTATCCGCGTTAGCGGAGACTGATTCCCACTGACGTATTATCCGAGTTGCTTCGAGGCCATCCATTTCAGGCATCTGTACGTCCATTAGAACAATATCAAAAGATTCTCGTTTGAAAGCTTCCAGGGCCTGGCGTCCATTTTCCACCAAAGAGGTCTGATGGGTCCAGCGCTCGAGCAGGCGCAGGATGAATTTTTGGTTGAAGGTAGTGTCTTCCGCCACTAAAATCTTCAGCGTGCGCGAGGGAACCCGGATGACCCGCTGCGGTGTTTTAGCCGTTAACTCAGCGGAAGATTTGGCAATTCCCAGAAAATTCAGGATTGCGCTTACCAGTTCCTGTGCGCCTACGGGCTTGAGGATGCTGGTGGTGATTCCCAGCTCTGCGAGTTCCGGTTTGCGTCTGAAGTGTGGTAAAGTCAGCATCATGATGATGCCGGTATCAGAGATTTTCTGTTGAATGATCCAGGCCGCCAGGGTAAACCCATCCTTTTCGGGCATATCCGAATCCAATAAAATCAGGTCAAAAGGTGTTCCTTCGGCCTGTGCCTTCAAAAGGACATCCCTGGTTTCTCTGGCCCCGGAGGCCGGTACAGGGTTCATTTTATAGCTTTCCATAATTTCTCTGAGAATTTTGCGGCTGGACACATTATCGTCGACCACCAGCACTTTTAAGCCGGTCAGCTCAGGATGGGATGCTTCATTTTGACGGGTTTCACGGTCCTGCTGCCGGATAAAACGTGCGGTGAAACGAAACCGGCTGCCGCGACCCGGTTGACTTTTGATCTTGATCCTGCCGCCCATCAAATTCACCAGTTGAGCTGAAACCGCCAGGCCCAGTCCGGTACCCCCGTAACGATGCACGGTTGAGACGTCGGCCTGATTATAGGCGCCAAAAATGCTGCGCTGCTTATCCGCGGGGATCCCGATACCGGTGTCAACTACCGAGACATGCAGAAATACTTCGTACTCCGTTTGAGATTGGGTGGCTACATAGACGATCACCTCACCTTTATCCGTAAATTTAATGGCGTTGTCGATCAAGTTGAGCAGGACCTGGCGCAGGCGCGCAGCATCACCCAACAAGCGGTCAGGCTTTCCTGGTATCTCCAGCCAATCAACCACCCAACATTCCGCATCGCGACCCCAACCAAGCACCTGCAACGCCAATCTATCATCTTGGGTATCTACCGCAGCGGTTAAAACTAAGCAATTTTCAGGAAGTTTTGAATAAGGTTCTCTACGTTGTGCTATTTGTTGCCAGTCTAACTTTTCGCTTTCCTCTTTCCAAACTTCAGCTAGAGATGTATTAACAA
>JAJRVC010000597.1 GCA_024277475.1 Deltaproteobacteria bacterium | reverse complement strand
TGGCGGTACGGATGTAATCCTGATTAATAACCTCTAAAAAGCTTGATCGCGTGTAACGACTCCATTGGGCCACCAATACCAGCGCCAGGACCATTGTGGGCAAAATCATATGGCGCATTAAGTCCAGAATGTTCTCTTCCCCGCCCAGGGTGTACATACCGCCGGAAGGCAGCCAGCCAAGTTTCAAGCTGAAAATGAAAATAGCCATCAAGCCGAACCAGAACGTGGGAAAAGAAAGGGCGACCATGGCTCCGGTGGTTGCCAGATAGTCAAATATCGAGTAACGTTTGAATGCACCCAGAATGCCGATGGACATGCCGAGCAGGACAGCGACGGCCATGCCCGATCCCATTAGCAAAAATGTGGCCGGGACCCTCTCCATGATTACGTTGAAAACCGGCCGGCCGCCGAAAAAGGTGTTTCCCCAGTCGCCGGTAAACATACCCCAGGCCCACCGGGTATACTGGAGGTAAATGGGTTGGTCGAGACCGAAGACGCCCTTGATGCGCTCGATATCCTGGGCGGTGATGGTGGGATTGAGCGTATATACAGCCAGGGGGCCTCCCGGCGCCAGGTGCATCATGGCAAAAGCCAGAATCGATACGCCGACGAGCAAAGGAATAGCTTGAAGCAACCTGCGGCCAATATATTTTAACAAGCTATTACTCTCCTAACCCGGACAAGCCGAAATTGAATATTTGTGGAAGTTGCTTCACTCAGCCATTTGTTGATAGGCACTTAGTTATAATTTTTTTGCATTTAATAGCAAAACTATTTTTTCATCACGAAAATACGAAAGCTGGAAAGTACGAAATTTAGGTCGACTTTTTTTCGTGTTTTCGTGTTTTCGTGATTAATTTTTGTTTGGTTCCGGTTCATCCGGATCTATTAAAATCGATCCGCCGAAGGCGAACCATAAATTTTCAATATTCAATCGAAAATATTCAATCATTTTTCCTGTCTCAGATGACACGCGACAATATGGTCACCGTCGGCCTGAATTAACTCGGGCTCCACTTTATCACAGGGCTCAAACCGGTAAGGACACCGCGGGTGAAAACGGCAGCCGGCAGGCGGATCAATCGGCGATGGAACGTCCCCTTTCAGTGTTATGCGCTTTTTCTTAATGGCGGGGTCGGGGATTGGCACCGCGGAAAGAAGAGCTTCACTATAGGGGTGAAGCGGGTTCGTGTAAAACTCGGTGCTTGCCGCCGATTCTACAATCCTGCCAAGGTACATCACCGCTATCCGGTTTGAAATGTGACGAATTACGCTGAGATCGTGGGCAATAATGATATAGGCCAAACCGAGCTCATCCTGGAGATCCTGCAATAAGTTTAGAATCTGGGCCTGAATAGAGACATCCAGTGCGGAAACAGGCTCATCGGCGATAATAAGCTCCGGCTCCACAGCCAATGAGCGGGCGATGCCGATGCGCTGACGCTGTCCGCCGCTGAACTCATGGGGATAGCGCCGCATCGACTCGGATGGCAGACCAACCTTCTTCAGCAGATCGGTGATGCGTTCTTCTATTTCCTTTCCCCGGGCCAACTGATGAATTTCAAGTGGCGCAGCAATAATTGACGACACCGTGTGGCGGGGGTTTAAAGAGGAAAATGGATCCTGGAAGATGATCTGCATCTTGCGCCTGAACGATTTCATCTCATGGCGATTGTAACGGGTGATGTCCTCGCCGCCGTAGCGGATGGTGCCGCTGGTCGGCTCAAGGAGCTTCAGGATGGTTTTGCCGGCCGTTGTTTTGCCGCAACCGCTCTCGCCAACCAGTCCCAACGTCTGTTTGCGCTGAATCCTCAAGCTGATTCCATCTACGGCATGAACCTTCCCGACGATCTTTGAAAACAGTCCGTGTTTGATCGGGAAGTGCTTTTTCAGGTTTTCAACTTCCAACAGCATTTCCGGCATTTCGAGGCATCCTTACCGACCAAAAGATCGGATACAAATAGTTTCAATCGTTCTGAGCTAACCAACATCTTACCGAGTGACCCGCATCGACGGCAACCAGCTGGGAGTTGGTCGTCCGACACTTCTCCCTGCCCACAGGACAACGGTCAAAAAATGAACACCCTGGCGGCAAATCATACAAATTGGGAACCAACCCCGGGATCTCCGCCAGCCTGCGCGTACTGCCGGATTCATTGATGCGCGGAATGGATTTCATAAGACCCTGGGTATAGGGGTGAAGCGGATTTTTAAAGATCGTTCCGACCTCTGCCTCTTCGACAATTTTGCCGGCATACATAACAGCTACCCGGTGGGCAGTTTCGGCTATGACACCGAGATCGTGGGTAATCAACAAAATGCTCGTACCCAGATTCTCACGCAGATCTATCATCAACTCCAGAATTTGAGCCTGGATAGTCACATCAAGGGCGGTCGTCGGTTCGTCTGCAATGAGCACCCTGGGATTGCAGGCCAACGCCAGCGCGATCATGACCCGCTGTCGCATGCCGCCGCTGAGTTGGTGCGGGTATTCGGTCGCTCGTTTTGCGGGGGAAGGGATCCCCACCATTTCCAAAAGTTCAACCGTGCGGCAGCGTGCTTGTCTGGCGGTTAAACGCTCATGATTGATGAGGACCTCTCCGACCTGAAAACCGATAGAAAGCATGGGATTAAGCGATGTCATGGGCTCCTGGAAAATCATCGAGATAGAGTTGCCTCTGATATTACGCATCTGCTGTTCCGAAAACGTGAGTAAATCCTGTCCTTCAAAAAGGATTTTTCCTGAATGAAATTCGGCCGGCGGCATTTCAAGAAGCTTTAGAATGGAAAGTGAAGAAACCGTTTTGCCGCAGCCAGACTCTCCAACCAACCCCAGGGTCTCCCCCCGCTTTATCTGGAATGAAACCCCGTCAACAGCCCTGGCCAATCCCTCTTTCACTCTAAAATAGGTTTTGAGATTATCAACGGTTAATACGACGTCACCCATAAAATAAACAGGCCCCTGTTATAATAAAGCTTAAATTTTGAAAAGGAGTCTTATCCGGTTAAGTTTGTAAACCATTACAATCTCTTGTTCAACAATTTTGTGATTCTTAGTGAACTATTTTCTTGACAGACTATATCCTTAAATAGAAAATAGGCGGCCCGGTAGTCATATTAGGCCCTTAACGGTCATTATCTGACAACATGTTGTAAAAAACTGAATGTTTGCATATAATGCCATAGCGTAACCGTTGACAGGTTCAGGGTTCAACGTTCAGGGTTAAGGACAAAAGAAGGCATGAAAGGTCCGAAGTCTTCGTTATAAATGCTAATTTCCCCAGATAATTGCCAACAGGATCGAACGATCGATTTTAATAGAAAAGACAGAGCGAAGCGACACCACAAATCTTCAATCGTCAATATTCAATCCCGGCTTGTCCGGGTTAGGAGGAGTATCCATGAACAAACAATATGACGCTATTATCATAGGGGTCGGCATCATCGGTGCCGCCATTGCTTTTGAACTGGCCAAGAAAGGCTACAAAACACTCAGCGTGGACAGGCTACCATCAGCCGGCCATGGCTCCACTTCCGGCTCCTGTGCCATCATTCGCCTGCATTACTCCACACCGGATGGAGTGGCCATGGCCCGTGAAGGCTATCATTACTGGATCAACTGGCCCGAATACCTGGAGGTTGAGGATGAGCTCGGTCTGGTAACTTACATCAATACCGGCTGCCTGGTGATGAAAACCGCCCATAACAAATACCTTAAAAACGTCATGGCCAGTCTCGATAACCTCGGGGTCGAATACGAAGAACTGGATATCGCGGGGATTAAAAAGAAAGTTCCCTTTTTAGATACTCGCAAGTACTTCCCGGTCAAGCTGCCCGATGACCTCGATTTTGGCAAGCCTACCGACAATGCTGTGGCCGGAGCCATCTTTGTTTCCGAATCAGGCTATATCAGCGATCCACAGCTTTCCACCCACAACCTCCAGCGGGCGGCTGAAGCCAAAGGCGGAGAGTTTATGTTTAACGCCGAAGTGATCGATATTCGAAAAGATAACGGCCGGGTGGCAGGAATTACGTTAAAGGACGGAACCCGGATCGATGCACCCATCGTGGTCAATGTCGCCGGTCCCCACTCCTCTATCATCAACCGTATGGCCGGTGTGGAAGAAGGCATGAAAATCAAAACCAGGGCCCTGCGCCAGGAGGTCTGCCATGTTCCCGCCCCTGACGGCATCGATTATCAAAAGGAAGGGATGATTATCTCCGACGGCGATATCGGCTGCTATTCGAGACCGGAGACGGGCAATCACATTCTGGTGGGCTCGGAAGACCCTGAGTGCGATGAGCGCGAGTATGTCGATCCGGATAACTATGATACCAGTTTCACCAAACAGTGGACCGCCCAGGCCATGCGCGAAGCCCAGCGAATTGAGGGGCTGCGTGTACCGAATCAAATGCAGGGCGTCGTGGACCTTTATGATGTCACGGATGACTGGATTCCCATTTACGACAAATCGGATCTGCCCGGATTTTACATGGCCATCGGCTCTTCCGGAAACCAGTACAAAAATGCCCCGGTGGCGGGGGTCATGATGGCTGAACTGATAGATAAAGTGGAGGCCGGGCTCGACCATGACCAAAATCCGGTCCAGTTCCATATGAAATACACTGCAAGATCGTTTAATGTGGGTTTTTATTCACGTCTCAGAGAAATCAATCCGGACAGCAGCTTTTCGGTGATTGGGTAGGCTTGACGAAGCTGACGCTTTTCTCGTAAATCCGCATCCCAAATGCAGTCCAGGGACAAGAATGGAACCTTGAACCTTTGAACCCATGAACGCGTACAAAAAAAGGGGGTAAAATGGGGAAACATGTTGTCACTATCTAATCATCCATGGCCCCACCTCAATGAATAGTTTTAAATCGTTTCCAAAAATCGTTTAACCTGATATTCGAATTCCCTGGTTTCGACATCGATCATCCTGTGTTTATCTTCGTCCACCACTGAAACAGCCACATACCCACCTGCCCCTTCGAACGAAATACAGCATGGATTACGTTCTTTTTCTTCCAACCCTTCCCCGCCCCTACCAAAAAAATCAGAGGCGCGCACGATGATGTCCAGTGGTTTTAACCGGGTTTGTTTGGCTATTCGGATCATTGAAGCCCTCCTCATATGAAAGAATCAAAATCAATGCAGTAAATCATTATTTGAGTATAATACCTTCAAATTCATTTTCAAGAGGTTGTCGCCACCAAACATGACGATATCGTAGAATTTCAGACTTCGTTGAATAGTTTACCGGCTAAAAAAACTTTCTTTTTAATCCGTGTTAATCCGTGTTAATCTGTGTCCTAATTGTCCTTTCTTTTGGAATATGAAGTGTCCGATTATTTAGATAGTGCCCATCCACGAAGCCTTTTTTAACCATGGGCACTGGCGTAAGTTTCCAATTCAGAAATGAGCAATTTTTTCTCTGAGCAAGGCCGCACAAGGGTTTACGTTGAGACGTACTTTTCGTACTTCGCAGACGTAAACCC
>JAJRVC010000596.1 GCA_024277475.1 Deltaproteobacteria bacterium | reverse complement strand
GGTCTCATCAGCAACGAACCTGGCCGCCTGCTTCTCCGATGGCGACGGATGACCTCCATACGCTCAGGATTCAGGATCTCGACTTGATCATCATAGATCCTAACCACCACCTTACTGTGCAATGGTGCCGGGCCGGCCGCATAATAGGCCTTGTCCACCTGGATGGTGCCGTCATCATAGACCGTCCGTGTCGCCTGCTCAAAATACCGGAATGGCGCCAAGGGCAATGGTTCCAGATAGGGCTTTTCCTCCCTGAACATCTCGGCCACCTGACGTTTGGCCCGACCATGGATCCGTGGCGCAGCCCAGCGCTCTTCCCAGTGCATGAGCCATTCGTTCTGAGCCTCGATACTGTCGAATCGACGTCCCTTCAGGGCGGTTGTCTGGGTGTGTTTCACCGCATTTTCCACCGTCCCTTTTCGATTGGGATCGGCAACCCTGGCCGGGTCCGCCACAACGTTATAGTGCTCCAACACGGCGGCATACAACCAATTGAGCTCCGGATCATAGATGTCCGGCTTGATCACGCCTTCTTTAAGATTGTCCAGTGTCACATATTGGGTGCAACCACCGAAATACCGAAACCCTTGCTCATGCAGCCGAGACCACGTTTCTTGGCTCGACTTCCATACCACTTTCCTAAAGGCCCGGCCGGAGTACTTCAATGTCATCACAAACAGCCGCGGCCGTCGGTATTTGCCGCTGCTATGAAGCGTCGGAGCCCCTGTCCCATAGTCGACCTGAGCCTCTTCGCCGGGAACAAATTCCAGGCGGTCATATTGTCTGGGGTCTTTCTTTTTCAACCCCCTTACAAACCGCTTCACGCTATTGTACCGGTGAATGAAACCGAACCGTTCCACCAGATCCTGGTAGATGGCTGTGGCATTGCGACCCAACCTTACCTGTTCCTCGATCCACTCTCGATGTGGCTCACAGGCGCTACGAGCGTGTTTCGGCAGTTTCCTCTCCGCAGGAGCCGGTGGCCGGGGTGAGGAATTTTGGACTGATCCGGCCTCTATCCCGGTGGCCACCTCCTGTGGGGTGGGGGATTTTGAAGCAAAATCCCCTTGGCTTGACGGCAGACTATCGAACCGGTCATATTTTCGAATGGTCTTGCGATCAACCCCGGTCGTCCGGTTGATCTGTCGATGGCTGATACCCTTGCCCAACAATGTCCTGATGGTTGCTTTCAGATGTGGCTTCAAAACGTTCATCCTTCCTCTCTCCCATTTGATGATTATTCAAATGGGAGATGTCTACGCGCTGTCGCCGTTTTGACCAAGCTTTATTATGAAATCGGTCCAGGGGGGGGGATTTTCAAGTGGCCACAAGTGGGGGATTTTGGGTGGCCGTCAGGGGACGATGGGATTATAGCAGAATATGAAACCGTACCACGGGAAGATCCCTCGCTCACCAGCCTACCTGAAAGCGCTTGCGGGCTTCAACCTACGCCTATGTGTAGCACAAAATGTTCAGCCGGATATTTGTCGTGAAATATCGGCCAATTAAATTTTGCATCCTGCAACGATCACTTGATTAGCGCTAATAAAAAAAGCTCCCTCGGCATCGGCCTGTTCAAGGCTTGTATGCAATCTGTCTAATTCATCGATCGTGATAATACCAGCAGCTATGGCGGCCTGTTCAGTCTCATGAAGCAAAGCGATCTGCCACCCAACAGCGTAATTAGTTATAAGGATTGGAGCCATCTCTACTGAAATATTTTCCAGAGTTCGTTTTTTGAAAAGCCGATAGAGTTGACGTCCTGCAAAACCGTTGCGGAAACGTTTCTCAGCATGGAAACGCTTAAGGCGTTGCTCAATATCAATCTCGGCAGTGTTCACTGACATGGTGCTCCAGTCGGTATCCAGTACGACAACCCAGCCGCCCGATTTAGTCACACGGACTATCTCCGTCAATGCTTGTTCTGAATTTGGTAAATGTTGAAATAATCGTTCACTGCGCGATGAATCGAAGTAATTTGATTCAAAGGGAAGTGACGTTACATCAGCGTGATCATGTCTGACCCATGCGCTGATGCCTGCTTTCTCAGCGCGTTGGTCTGCCTCGGCAATCATCGCCTTGTCGTAATCTACTCCGACAACTTGACCCGTTGCACCCGTCAACTGGGCTATGAGTATTGTGTCAGTTCCGGGGCCACAGCCGATATCCAGCACTTTGTGGCCGAATTCAATATGCATTAGCGTGTAAGTGCGCTGCTTGTGTTTCGCGACTATCTTTGCGACGAGCCGAAGGTATTCTGAGTCTATATGCATGGGCTAATCTCCTAATTAGAAAGATAAGGGATTTATTTTTCATAGTGACTCAATCGAAAAAGATGAATTATGGTATTTCTTACCAAAACCCCAATTATCAATTCTCGTGAATTTATTGCAGATACAATGTGAATACGCACACCTTGTCGTATATAATTTGTATATCTCAGGGCTTTTAGACGCTTGCTATTTTGTTTTCATCGCAGTACATGCGATTTATTTATTGAGGGTATACGTTGGAGATATTTTGATTATCGGAAAAAGTCACCAGCTGGAAAAGAAATAGATCTCCTAAGCATAGAAGTATTAACAAACCGTCTTTATGGAAAAAGGATGACGGCTTTTCCGGTCTGGTGCACTGACTTGGGAGCCCATCGTTAGGCACTTTCCCTTTGGAATAATTGAATCATTAATGAGATGTCACCATTTACTTTGTATTTCTGTTCCATAAACATTTGTTGACCGTCAGCCTTGCCAGTCATGATGTCCATCCACACATCGAAGGGGGTTTCAATAGTAAGGTCAGGGTTCTCCAGGGTTCCCCTTGTTGCATCAATGTTCCCTTTCGCAATAGTGAAATAGCATGAATCATCCACAAAACCGGATAACTTGAACTGCACTATCATCTTCTTATTACCAGCTGCTTCGCAATTAAGTCCGAAAGGCAAAAAAAACATACAGCTATCAAGTGAGTCCGGACGCAGAACCATTTTTTTCTCTGCAAATTCTTTTGGAGTCACCCCTTCGGCGATGCAGGTTCTCCAAAAGACGTTGGCCATTTCGGCAAATGGCTGAGCTTCAACGAGGGGCTGTGTAATCCTCCTCATAGTCTCGGGGGAGATTTTCATGGACTGTACCAATTCCTTCCCTGCCTGTGCTGTAGCATCCAGTATGTCATTTGATTGCTCTTGGAAAAAGGGGTTCGTCATTATTTCGGCGGCAGACCGGTAGATTTCAGCTAAAAGCTTTCGGCCAGGTGTGGCCCACATATAGTTTACATGGGCCGACAGTGCGCTGAAATGATCTTCGTCAGGCATACCGGCAACAGAAAGCACCACAGCTGCTGGGTTCTTGTGGCGCAAGGGATGAAACATCCGGCCGTCGTGAATCTCAAAAAACGGTTCGAACGCCGGAAGCGTACGCTCGATAAAAACCTTAAGCGTTGCGTTCACGGCATAGTTGTAAAGAGGCGTTGCGTAGATGACAATATCTGATTCCAACCATTTGTGAAGCAATTCTTTGGTCATGTCGTCCTTGTGAATACACTGGCCGGGGGTCTTAGTCCAGCAAGTAAAGCAGCCGATGCAATTCTTGATGGTTTTCTTACGCAGGTATACGACCTCGACATCAGCGCCGGCATCGCACATCCCCTCGACGAGGCGATTGAGCATCAGTTCAGTTTTGCTCTGGCTTCCACTCCGGGGACTGGAATTAAGTGCAAGTATTCTCATTCTGTCCTCCTCTGAAATTTTTGATTAATTACCCGTTTATAAGGTCAGAATTGAAGAAAAAGAATTATCTGTATTTTTGGCATCCATACACCTCCTCCCTGTTAATCACTTATTTATTTTGGCTCATTAATCAGGTCCGCTCAGGCAGATGAAGAGCCGCTTAAGATCAGATGATAGTGGTGATAATCAGAATAATTTAAAACCGTCTGTATTTGCGAAAGCTAAGTCATGTAACGTTCCCCAAATAAATAGCGCAAAAAAAGCCCCCAAGAGGACATATTAATAGTCCCCTTGGAGGCTTTGTATCGGCAACTTCAGCAAATCCTTTGGCTGTAGCATCTCACGAACTCCGGAGCTCACATTTCATGTTCTCAGAGACACATACCTCAGCGTCTCACTATTTTCATTTAGAAAAATAATAGAGAGAGAAAACTCACTGCTCAGCAATTTTCACGGTAATGTCGGTGCATTTGTTAACCCGTAAAAAAAGGG
>JAJRVC010000595.1 GCA_024277475.1 Deltaproteobacteria bacterium | reverse complement strand
GGAGACAAAGCTTGTGGAGAGCAGCCCGTTGAAGTGTTACTGCCGAAGAACTTGTTTCAGTCCGATGAGAAGAGCACGCAGCTAACCGAGGAAGGACGGGATCGCCTGCGACACTTGGTGCTAGGGATATCCGGCGAAATGTTGCAGGAGGGCGTTGAATTAAAGCCGTCCGGTAGTATCGGCGGCGGTATTCGGATACAGCTGGTGGGTGAAGATTTAGAGATCGATTTGTCTGATAAAGCCATCTCTGAATTGCTTTTACAAAACATGCTGCCACGGTATCGCGCCATTGTTTCGGGAACGGAATGAGTTGAATTGGGAAGGCGGAATGCGGATTGGTGTTGATTGGTTTCAGGTGTCAGGTGTCAGGTGTCAGGTGTTCGGTGTAGTGAAAAGATTGAACGTCGCACATCGAACGTCCAATAATGACAATCTCGTAAAAAGTCAAAATTCTCGAATTTTGACCTCATAACTTGTTGAAATTATTAAGTACGAAATTTTGGTTTTGAGCTTTTTATGCCTTTTTGCGGCCACATCAATAATGATGGCGCTGCGCTTTATCTATATAAAATCAAGTATCACGCTGAAGACGTGATCTAAAGACCGAGAATTTCGAAGGGTAGATTCGCCCCTGGCCTTCGTAGCCCCGTTGGCGGAGTAGGTTTGCTCAGTCTTTTAATAAAATTGCCAGAATTCATTATTCGATGTTGGACGTTCGACGTTCATCAGTTTTTTCCGATCAGACTGGCCGTTTTTTTGGCCAGAGGCGGCGCTCGTATGAAACTTCATGAAATCAAATGTCATTTTCATGAAGTTCCACACGCGGTTACAGGGTACAGATTTCGTCGTCGTCATCGTCTCTGGGCCCCTATAAAATTTTGATTTCGAGGACGAGGACGAGTACGAGTACGAAAAGACATGGAGTAATCTTATGGGCAGTCAACCATATTATACACTTCTGGCAAGCTTGCCGCCGTTGCCGCGCTTTGATCAGGCCGACCGGCTGCCAATCACCCGGGAGCGGCTGCGTCAGCGGTTCAGTATGTTGGCCCCGGATGATGCCGAGTTGCTGGAGCGGGCAGCTGCATTTTTAGCCTGGCAGCAACAAATCGCAACCCGTACGGATCAGGAAATGATTGCAAGTTTTAAAAAGATGGAAGAACACCTTGCTCAACCCATACTTCAATCCATCTTTGGTTTTCCCATTGATCAGCGGACGATTATGGCGGCCCTGCGTCGCCGTTTTCGCGGTTTGCCGGCCCCGGCTCCCGGAGAATCGTGGGGTGTCGGGTGCTATGTCAACCACATCGAACGTAACTGGGATGATCCTCATTTTAAGCTCAGGGCAGTTTACCCCTGGATTGTTCAGGCACGCAGCCAGCTTGAAGCCGGTGAAACCCTGGCACTTGAGCGGCTTCTCAAGAACACTCTCTGGGACCATGTCGATCGAGCGGTCCCGCCCTATGAGTTCGGATTCAGCGCAGTATTAACTTATATCATTAAATGGGACATCCTGCACCGCTGGCTGTCCCATGATATCGAAGATGCCAAAGTACGCTTTGAAGAACTAGTAACGGAGGTAACCGATGAGCAACCAAAACTCTTCGACTGATCAACAAAAAACATCAACGGCTGCTGAGAATGTTACTGCCCGGGTGTTGGCCGTGCGCGAAAGTCTCGTGAACATCGATACGGGGGGTCAGGCGATCAAGAAAAATGAAGTGGGCTTCATCTGTGTCGGTGAGGAACGCCTCATGGCCGAAGTGCTGCGCATACGCGGAAACACAGCCGATATGCAGGTGTTTGAAGATACGCGCGGCGTTCGCGTCGGCGATCCGGTTGAGATGAGCGGTGAGATGCTGTCGGTTTTTCTGGGCCCCGGGCTCCTGGGGCAGGTATTTGACGGTCTGCAAAATCCGCTGGCGATCCTGGCCCGTGACTACGGATTTTTTCTGCCGCGAGGTGTCGATGTGTTTCCTCTGGACCAGAAGCAGAAATGGGCCTTTACGCCGACGGTTTCAACGGGAGACAAGCTTGTCGCCGGACAACCCATTGGAACGGTCCAGGAAGGATTATTCAGCCACAAAATAATGATACCTTTTAATGAACCTGGGGCGGTTGAGGTAACCTGGATTCAACGGGGAAGCTTCACCGTAAAGACAGCCATCGCCCGAATTCAAACCACAGAAGGCGCAGAGCGTGAACTGACCATGGTCCAGTCGTGGCCGGTACGCCGTCCAATTCCTGAGGCCATGCTGCGTCGACGTTATGCGGAACGTCTGTATCCCACAGAACCCATGACCACAACGACTCGTATCATTGATACGTTTTTCCCCATCGCAAGGGGCGGAATGGCCTGTATCCCCGGACCGTTCGGTGCCGGCAAAACCGTGCTGCAAAGCCTGATCTCCCGCTATTCGACGGTGGACATTGTGATTGTGACCGCTTGCGGTGAGCGAGCCGGCGAAGTCGTTGAGACCATCAAGGAGTTTCCGGAAACCAAAGATCCCCGCACCGGCGGCTCATTGATGGACCGCACGATCATCATCTGCAACACCTCTTCCATGCCGGTGGCGGCGCGGGAATCCTCTATCTACACCGGAATGACGCTGGGTGAATACTATAGACAGATGGGTTATGACGTACTTGTG
>JAJRVC010000594.1 GCA_024277475.1 Deltaproteobacteria bacterium | reverse complement strand
CCAGAGGCCTCCGCCCAGTATGCACGGGACTGCGCCAAAGTTCAAATGTTTATGGACCAAATGGACAAACCGGTGGTTGCAGCCATCAACGGCCTGGCCTTAGGCGGCGGGCTGGAAATTGCCATCCGTTGTCACAGTATGGTTGCAACCCAGAATGCAACCTTGCAGTTTCCTGAAATTTCCCTTGGAATTTTACCCGGTATCGGCGGTTGTGTCGTACCGTACCGCAAATGGCCGCAAGGGGCGGATCTATTCCATGAAATGATTTGCCTGGCAAGACCGTTAGGGGCTGGTAAGGCCGCCGGGATCGGAATGATCTCCAGAATCGCAGATGACTACCCCTCCCTGATTAAAGCCGCTATAGATGAAGTCAATCGCCTGCAGGGGAATATCATCAGGATACCTGAGGGAAAAATCCGGATCCCGGATATCAAGGTCCCCGATGAACCCAAAGCCGGCAAACAGGTATTGAGCAAAGAGGCCGTATCCATCGCCGTTAAAACGATTAAAGATGGAGCAGCCACGGATAATTTAAGCCAGGCATTGGAAATCGGTTACAAAGGTTTCGGCGAAATCGCCTGCTCCGACGCCGCCAAAGAAGGTATCTCTGCGTTTTTGGAAAGAAGAAAACCGGAATTTAAGAAGTGATAAACAAACTGCCCCGCGGCAAGCTGCGGGGCAGTTTGTTTATATATAATAATATTTTTCTTTAATTATAATACAATATTTTTTAGTTTATCTTTATTTCTTTAAATATATTTAATTTTTAAATATCATATCTTTCTTACTATAATTAATTATTAAATGTTTTCTTTTTATACACCAGACTTCGTTGAGCAGTTTAAACGATCAGGCAATCTTACTCTACCCCATAATATTCCCGATACCACTCTATGAACTTCCCAATACCGGTTGCGATGGGTGTTGCAGGTTTAAATCCGACATCCGCTATCAAATCATCAATATCCGCATAGGTGGCAGGCACATCACCGGGTTGCAGGTCACGAAATTCCTTGCGTGCTTTACGGCCCAGCGAATTTTCGATCACCCCGATGAATTCAAGCAGTTCAACCGGATTGTTGTTGCCGATATTATATATCTTATAGGGGGCATAAGAAGTACCCGGATCGGGATCATCCCCCCGCCACTTGGGGTTGGATTTGGCAAGCCTGCCCATTACCCGGACAACCCCCTCAATGATATCATCGATATAAGTAAAATCCCGCTGCATTTTACCGTGGTTAAATACCTGGATCGCTTTATTTTCCAAAATCGCCTTGGTAAACAGAAAAAGCGCCATATCCGGCCGCCCCCATGGCCCATAAACGGTAAAAAACCGAAGCCCGGTGCAACTGAGCCCGTATAAATGGCTGTATGTGTGCGCCATCAGTTCATTGGCTTTTTTAGTCGCCGCATACAATGAGACCGGATGATCGACATTGTGATGAACTGAAAACGGCATTTCAGTGTTCGCCCCGTATACCGAGCTGGAAGAAGCAAATACCAGGTGTTTCACCGCAGTATGTCTGCAGCATTCCAGAATATTGACAAATCCGACCAGATTTGAGTCCACATAGGCACCAGGATTTTCAAGGGAATATCGGACACCGGCCTGGGCGGCAAGATTGACGACAACATCGAAATGATTGTTCTGAAAAAGTTCATCCAGTCTATTGCGATCGGTCAGGTCCAATTTCACAAGGGTGAAATTAGGGTCTGGTAATATATTTTCCAAACGGGCCTCTTTGAGCCGCACATCATAGTAAGGGTTCAAATTGTCGATACCCGTAACCCTAATACCATTGTTTAACAGTCGTTGACACAAATGAAATCCAATAAATCCGGCTGCCCCGGTTACAACTACGTTCTCAAATTCAAAATCCATATCATTTCCTTGTGTATTCCGTGGTTGGTTTAGTTGGTTTAGAAGGTTTGGTTCGTTAGGATCGTTAAGTTCGTTTATACCAGTTAAACGTCATCTCAAGCCCCTGTTCCAGGGTAAAATCGTTTTTAAAATTAAGTATTGATCGGGTCAATTCCATACCTGCAACGGAATGCAGGATATCCCCGTTCCTTGCAGGTTCATACCTCGGCGCCGATCGCCTTCCGCTCAATGAGGCAATCAATTCCCAGAGCCGATTGATAAGAACATCGCTGCCGGTACCGATATTGAATACATTTCCTGCCAAATTATCCGTACCGGCGGCCAGCAAGTTGGCCTTGACCACATCAGTGACATATACAAAATCTCTGCTCTGGTTGCCGTCGCCATATATCACCGGCACCCGGTTTGCTGCCGCTTTAGCCATAAATATTGAAATGACTCCTGAATAGGGAGAAGATGGATCCTGCCGAGGTCCATACACATTAAAAAACCTGAGGCTGACGGTCTCCAGTCCAAAAAGATCGAAATAAACCCGGCCGTAGTGTTCAGCAGACAGTTTATGAAGCGCATAAGGGCTTGCAGGCCTGGGTGCCAGGGTCTCCCTTTTGGGCGAGCTCGGATCGTCGCCATAAACAGCACACGAACTTGCGAGGACTACTCGTCGTACATGCTTTGAACGAGCTGCTTCCAGGACATTCAGGGTTCCAATTTCATTAATCATTGTAGATTCAACAGGATCGCTGATCGTCTGTTGCACCGCCACCACCGCGGCAAGATGAAATATAACATCACAGCCTTCTGCTGCCTTCTCCAATATTTCCGGTTCACGGATATCGTTTTTATAAAAAGTAATATGGTCCATTACGGGTTTTAAGTTCAAGAGATTTCCAGTGGATATATTATCCAGCACCGTCACCTTACACCCGGCAGACAAAAGAGCTTCAACAAGATGAGAGCCGATAAAACCGGCGCCGCCCGTGACAAGCGCATTTTTAAAGTTAAGATTCATATCTTTTCCACTCACTGCAGATTTTCCGAAAGCTTGTGTTGGCAGTATCGAAATGCTCCTATTCATAATTATAGTGACGTATTAGCAGCAATATTTTTACGTTACCGTATTCGTGAAACTATGTACTATGCTGAACCGCTCGTGTGAAACTACATTAAGTCGCTTTGGCTGCCGGCAACCGGGTTCGCAAGAAACACCGCCGGGCCGGAACAGTGAATTTTTCGAACGTCGAACATCGAACGCCCAACTTCGAACTTCGAATATTGATGACGCTACGCTTTATCTATTTTAAAACAAGCGAACCGCAGAATTTCGAAAAATTGAATCACTTCAGGCTACGACCCGACAGGTTGCCCTGCCTTTTTTTAATTGATCATTGGACTCTGAGGCTCTCGACGGGCAGAATACATTATTCGACGTTGGAAATTCAATGTTCGAAGTTCGAAGTTTATTTTTTTTAGTTAACCCGTCATATGAAAATAGCAAAGACCAAAGTTTCTTCTACGATCAGACTGGCCACTTTTCAGGCCAGCGGCGGACCTGAACCCCTGAACCCCTGAACCCCTGAACCCAGAAACATTAATTTTAACCCAAATAAAGAAAAATTTCTATAAATAAAATTCCCGGAACCCGTTCAGCCACTAAGACACCAGGTCACGAAGAAAAGATCAACCCTACTATTTCTTGACTTTGAAGCCCTTAGGATCTAAAGTTTATCATTAGAAGGAACGGACAAAAAGATGAAACCACATATTCAGATCAAACTATTTGCTACCTTGCAGCCGTTCATGCCGCCATCGGGAGAAAAATATTTTATTAATCCGGGGACCAGCATCCGTAATTTACTGGAGGAATTGAATATACCCCGGGAAAAAGCTAAACTCATTTTCATTGACGGCATCAAAGCAAATCTTTCCTCAACCCTGGATGGAGGTGAACGGGTCGGTATATTCCCTCCCGTAGGAGGAGGATAATTAAGTACACTGCCTCCGGCCCATAGAGGACGAAGTCCCATAAAGGTTTAGTTTTTTTTCGCCGGGGGACTCTGGAAGGTTTACTGAAAAAAAATAAACATCGAACATCAGAATGTTGTATGAAAAATGATGAAGAAAAAAATAGTCATTAAAGATACGACATCGCATATTTGAAAACAAATGAAATTCAATTACGGAGCGAAACGACATCATTAGTAACCAGTCCCACAGCCAATGGAGAATCATTTCATGAAATTCAAGAAACGATGGCTATTAACAATCACGGCACTATCCCTTGCATTTCTTGCAGCAGCCTGTACTCCCAAACCATTTTTGAAAGTACAATATCAGCTGCCATCGCCGTCAAGCACACTGGAAGGAGAAAATGTTTCCCTATCTGTTTCCGACATAAGGGGAAAGAAGGCCTTTTTAACCGAGAACGCCGGGAAGTCCTTGAAAAATTTTAACGGAACTTTTTCCCTGGTTGTTCTGCATGAAGACGGCAGTGGAAATTTAATCGGTGCCTATGAGCTTGTTTCTCTCTTAACCGAGATTTTCCAGCAACGATTGAAAAATGAAGGTATTCAAGCGACTACGATTACCGATAATTCTCTGCCTGAACTCAAAATTGAAATAGCGGAATTTAAGCTCGATCTTACCGGTCGAAAATGGATCGTTAGAATGAACTACCGGGCCAGCCTTTTTGATAATGGGAACCTTCTTTCGAAGGAATCAGTCAGTGGTGAGGCAGAACGTTTTAAAGTGACCGGCCGGAGTGATGCCGAAAAAATTCTAAGTGAACTCCTCACCGATATGGTGAATAAATTGAATTTGGTGAGGCTGTTTCAGCAGGCCCGGCAATAGCTGCCTGAGTGCTCCTATTCGTAATTACAGTGACGTATTAGCCGTAATATTTTTTCAAATTGTCGTTAACGCTTCAATAAATTATACGTTACCGTATTTGTGAAACTATGTACTTAGTCAAACCCAACCCGGATCCGCTGGCGGAGAACTGGCTGTCGAATAGAGTGAAATTTAAATTATTCATTCTGCAATTTGCAATATTCATTTAAAAAGGAACAGGCGTATGACGGCTCACAATCCCCAGCCTGACGAGTATATCGTTACGGAGCGTCTCTTTGACTTTATCGATGACCTTTCTACAGATATGCAGTTTAATCTATACAAACAATTGATAGAGGACAAGGTCAGCGTCCAACTGTTCAAGCTGATCCTTGATATGTCGGATAAAGAAAAAAGTCAGTTTTTAGAAAAACTAGGTGAGGTGCCTTTTGAAGATGAGCCCGTCATAACAATCAATTTAGACGAAACCGAATCGTTTATGAGGGAAAATCCCCGAAAAATCTGTTTGGTTGCGGTAAAATGCAAAGTTGGGGATACTTCTTTTGCCAGTTACATAATCGATATCAGTGTGGATGGTATTTTTATTAAAAGCAATGATCGGTTTCCTGTTAGCCAAAAAATACAAGTGACCTTTAAACTACCGAATTCCCTCCACGCATTGGTACTTCAGGGGAAAATCAATCGAAGCGGCATGCAGGGAATGGGTGTTATTTTTTTTGGCCTTAACCGGCATCAGAAAGAAATCATTCGAGCCTATATCGAAAATAATTAAATCAGAACAATTTCAACAAATGATCAATTTTTTGTTGATTTTCACTCGTCTCCGCGATGATTCCTTGAAGATCTTTTTCAGACACATTTATCCGTTTCAACACATCGCTGTAAAACCGGTAGCTTAGCCCATCGGTTCCGGTACAGATCCCCATCATCATGCAAATGATGTCGGCCAGGTAGATCAGTGTCGTTTCGAGATCCTGCCGTGCAGATTCATCCGTCAGGTGATGGTGGCGTATGATATAAATCTGCTTTTCACTAAAAGACCACTTTTGCCCCACCATCGCACCCAGCTCTTCGTGGTTCATACCGATGACATTCTTCTCGGCATCATTAAAGCTGTAACCCTGGGAATGCACCAGGATATTAATTTTTTCAAAAGAAAACGCAACGAACCGCCCCAAAATCAGTTTGCCGATATCTTTTAATAATGCGGTGGTATAAATGAGATGCTTGTTTTGAGAAACCCCGAAGCGGTGCGCCAGGCTTTTAGCAATATGTGCCGATGTAACCGCGTGGCGCCAGAGTTCACCTTCTCCAAGGCCGTAGCCTTCCAGTCCTTTGCTGAAATTAGCAGATACACTATTGGTTAAGACAAGTTCGACAATTTGATCCAATCCGACCCAGGAAACTGCATCCTTCACGGATTCAACCTTTCGGGGAAGGCCAAAATAAGCGGAATTGCAAATCTTCAACAAATTTGCCGTCAG
Organism: Deltaproteobacteria bacterium; assembly: GCA_024277475.1. The sequence continues at coordinate 451 of JAJRVC010000594.1, read as the reverse complement.
AGCTGGATCGTTGACAACGAGATCGGCAATTTCGGACAACGAACTGTCCGGATCTGCAGACCTGGTTATGATTTGAGTAGCAATAGCCGGAATCGGTGCAAGCAGGTCGATCTTCTCAACGATGTCATTGAGGCTGATCATACCTTCTCCTCTGTTTCCCCGAATGTCTTGATGATACTCCTGCCGCTTCCGATTTCCAGGCTGATAGTTCTGCTTTTAGTTCCCCCGACGGCTTCATGCTGAATTTTTACATCAAAGTCGCCCAAACTGTTTCTGAGTGCTTCCAGATTTTTTTTGCCAATGTTGAAAATCCCCGTTTGATCCATAATATGAGCACCGCCGGCAATGACGACTTTTAAATTTTCAGCCGCTGCCCCCCGCTCAAATAAGGCCTCTAAAAAAGCAGCTATTCCTGTATCGGCAAACATAAAGAGGGTTTTTGCGGGATTGG
>JAJRVC010000593.1 GCA_024277475.1 Deltaproteobacteria bacterium | reverse complement strand
CCTGTTACGACCATTCCCTTTCTACGGCCCACTACGCGTTCGCTTATCCTGACCGGAGAAAACCCGGGAACAAGAATCCACAGAAGGAGTCTGGCTCCTTTGGATTACAAGTGGGCCGAGTATGAAATTGACGGAGACCTGCTGACGGGCAAGGGCCCCTATACGGCCAAGATTGCTTTGCTTGCTGGAATGGCTCCCGCCAACCTGATCCGGGTTATTGCTAATCGTGGTTTCGATTACGCGATGAGTGCTCAGGAGGTTGTTGCGGGTGTGGCGGCGGGTTACGAGGTTCTTGACACTAAAGAGTTGGTTTTCAGTGTGGATGGGTCTGGAGAGATTGTTAAGACATCTTTTCTGGAATCTATTTTGGGTATTTTCAAGTAAGTTTTCTTTTGAAAAAAAACTTTTTTGGCGAGTGAGCCATTGCTTTGGAGGAGGGCAGTGTTGATGGAGAGGTGCATTTTTCGACGTCTGATTTTATTGAGCGTTCTATTTACCAGCCTGATTCTTAATTTTGTCCCCCCTGCTTCTGCTGACTTGTTTCCATTAGGCGATTCCATTGGGGAAAGTCGGTTCTCCGCTGAACATATTCAGCTTCTGGAGCCTTCGGATACGGGTAACCGGCCACCCTTGATTTATGAAGGTGGCGACCTGTTTTTGGGTACCGGTGATCTGCAGGAAGGTTTTGAAACCCCTTGGGGAGCGGTATGGCAACCCCAGCTATGGATTTTTGGCACCCTGCGAACATCCTTGTTTTATTCCGATAATGGGCCTCAGCCCGCCTCTTCGGAATGGGCCACCCGATTGAGCCTTTTCGCCAATCTGCAGTTGACTCATACGGAAAAGTTGATCATTGGAGTTCGCCCTCTCGACCGGAATGCGTTAAATCGTTTTACGCGCGTTCAACTCAATGACAACTATGGTTCCAGTAAAATCGAACCCAATATGGATATCCGCACCTTCTTTTTTGAGGGGGACTTCGGTAGCTTGTTTCCGGGACTGGATCCGATAGGAAAAAAACCCATAGATTTGGGTTTTTCTATTGGCAGACAGGCACTGACCTTTCAGAACGCAATTATGATCAATGAGACGGTCGATGCTGTGGGGCTTGTTCGAAACAATATTCGTTTCGCGGGAATTTCAGGTATGAGGAGCACCGCCATTTATAGCTGGAATGAGTTGAACCGTGGCGATGCCCGTCTTAACAGGCAGGCCGAAATGTTCGGGTTCTTCAACTCTATCGACACTCCCAAGCATACTTTTAATATGGACATGATTTACATCGCCGATGGACTCAGAGATGGAGACAGCTTTAATATCGGCGCTTCGGCGATTCAACGGCTGGGCCATTATAATACAACTTTCAGGGTGAACAGCTCTTTTGCGGAAGGGACTTCCACCGCCAAAGCGGGAAGCGGAACCATGCTCAGTTCAGAAGTTTCGTGGACTCCCTATCGGTCCGATGACATCATTTATGTGAATTCGTTTGTTGTGGATGGAAACTATACTCAGGCAGGCCGGGAACCCATTGTCGGGGGTGCGCTGAGCGGGATGGGAATTTTGTTTGCGGGTCCGGGTGTTGGAAACTTTGGGGCCGAACTCAATAACTTTACCAACAATGTTGCGGGACTTGCCATAGGCTATGAGGCTTTCTGGTCAGATGATCCGTCTACCCACAATCATCGCAAAAGTCTGACTCTGGAAATCGCCGGACGGAAAGACCTGGATGGTTCCGGCTTTGATGACGTTGCCTTTGGTTTTGAGTTCAGAACAAGGCTGGCTCAGAGAATCCAGTTTCAGGTGGATGCTTCCTATTCCGTGCTCGAAAAACGTGATGATGGCTCCACGATCCGTACGGAAATCCTTTACCTGTTCTAATTTGATAAATTGCGAGGCAACTCGCAGTCAAGATGTTTTTAATAAGAGAGGGTGTTATGAAACCAGATAAGAGTTGTTTAAATTCAATATTTCTTTTTCTTTTCGGTTGGGGGGTTGCTGTGGGGTTTATCAGTGTTCCCTCTGTGGCAAGTGCCGAACCTTTTGTAAAGGGTGCCAAGCTTTGTGAGGAATGTCACGAAGAAGAGTTCAAGGTATGGCAAAAGACAAAACATTTTAAATCTTTTCGTAGCGTCCATCGGGAACCCAAGGATGCCAGCAAACCTTCTCCCAAAAAAATATTGAAAGCAGTGGGCGGGCAAAAACGCATGAAGCGTAACGAAACCTGTTATCTTTGTCATTACACTCTTCAGAAAAAAAATGCCGGGGCCAAGGCACAGGCAAAGTCCGGCACCTCTTGTGAAAGTTGTCATGGGGCTTCTTCTGACTGGTTGCCCATACATGACAACTACGGTGGCAAAGATGTGAAGCGGGAAGCGGAGACAGCAGATCATAAAGCAAAACGGGTGGCAGATTCGAAAGCCGCCGGTTTGATCTGGCCGACCATGAAATATGAAGTCGCTGAAAACTGTATGACCTGTCATGGCCTTGCCAACCCTGATTTGAAAGCCGATGATCTGGCTAAAATGTTGGAAGCAGGGCACCCCATCAATCCTGATTTTGAATTGGTGAAGTATTCCCAGGGTTCCGTCAGGCACAGGCACTATCCGCCAGACATGAAAGTCAACGCAGAAATGACACCCAAGCAACAAGCCGAGTTTTTTGCGATTGGACAAGCGGCGGCATTGGTTTCTGCTACAGGCGTTATGTCTAAGTCCAGTGAACCTAAATACATAGAAGCGCAAAAAAAACGTGTTGAGAATGCCAAGGCGGCTCTTTCTGGTGTTTCAGAAGCGGCTGAGTTATTGGCTTCCCCGACCCGGGAAAATGCATTGAAGTTTGCAGCGGCCATTGCGGGTAAAGACTTGACGGGTGCTGTAGGAAGTAAGCTTCCTGCCAAGGGAGATTACAAATAAAATCTGATTCAAAGCATAAGTGTTTTGGGTGTTGCTTCGAGGGTGGTCATTGAGTTCAAGAAAAAAAATAGCCTCTGAGCCGCGAGGGACATGTCTTGAGGGCGTGGGTAGATGAGTATTACTACCCAGTCACGGCCACAACGTTGGGACCAGCCGTTTGGTTCCGAAATGACGGACGCAGATGTCGAGCGCTTATTGACTGTCCCTGAAATCAAGGCAATAGAAAAAGATAAGTTCCCTTCGCGCATTTCGCTTGCCGGAATTCTCCGAAATGATGCCCGAATCATGCGATATAAAGCGGGTGACATTGTCATTCGTGAGGGTGACTATGGGAACTCGGCTTTTCTTGTTCTGAATGGTTCTTTACGTGTGGTGCTGGCGCCCGGCCTTCCCGGTGAAATGCTGGGCCGCAGGAAAATCCAGAAAAAGAACTTCTGGCAAGCCCTGAAACAGCTCTGGACTCAAAAAACATCTCCCGAATTCAGGGATGTCCAGCGCTACAACCATAAGTCCGGACTTCGTGAAAGTACGGATCCAGGTTCTTCCCACGTTTTTCTGCAAGATATTCCCGCCATTCTTGATTCCAACAAAACTGCGGTACTTGAAGGAGGAGCCCTGTTTGGCGAACTCGCCGCCCTGGGGAGAACTCCCAGGACCTCGACTATTTTTTCAGAAACCGACTCCGAGCTTTTGGAGATAAGATGGCAGGGCCTTAGAGAACTCCGCAAATACGATCAAGGGTGGAGAAGGTTGATTGACCAGCGGTACCGACAAAATGCTCTCAAAGCCCATTTGGGGGCGACCTCAATTTTTTCTCACCTTGATGACGATGATTTGCAGGAAGTCGCTGATAACACGCTTTTCGAAACCTACGGAACTTTCGACTGGCATCTTACCTATAAAAAACTGCAAGGTCAGGACAGAATTGAAGGCGTGAAAGATGAGCCTGAAATTGCCCGGCAGGGAGAATACCCGGATGGCGTTCTGATGGTCCGGGCCGGGTTTGCCAGGGTCTCTGTCAAGAGGGGGAATGGCCGGCAGACCATTACTTATCTGGGAGCCGGAGAATTTTATGGGGCGGATGAAATATACCGCGGATGGAAAGAGGGGCAAAGTGCCGACTTAAAGGTAACCATTTCCGCGCTGGGCTATGTCGAGGTTCTTCGCGTACCGACCAAGACCATTGAAAAACATTTGTTTGCTTATTGGGAGTCGGGCCGTCAGGGAGGAACCCGTGCGGGGAGTCCAGATACTGAAAAGCGAAGCAGAAGGATACAGGATTTCTTTGACCAGACTCTTGCCGAAGGGGCATTGCAGGAGTGGGCCGTGCAAGAACGTTTTGTGAATGGCACCCAGGCTATGTTGATCAATCTGGATCGATGCGTGCGATGTGATGACTGCGTCCGGGCCTGTGCCTCAACGCATGACGGTAATCCGAGATTTATCAGACACGGAAAAACTTTTCAAAACTGGATGGTGGCCAATGCGTGTATGCATTGTGCTGACCCAGTGTGCATGATTGGTTGCCCGACAGGGGCAATCCACAGATCCATGTCGGGTGGAATGGTTATTATTAATGATGATACCTGTATCGGATGTGAAACCTGCGCCAACTCCTGCCCTTATTCAAATATTCGTATGGTGTCTATCCGCGATGAAAGCGGCCAGTTTATTCTGGATCCGCAAAACCATAAACCCATTGTCAAAGCCACCAAATGTGATCTTTGCGCGGATCAGATCACCGGACCTGCGTGTGCTT
>JAJRVC010000592.1 GCA_024277475.1 Deltaproteobacteria bacterium | reverse complement strand
GTAAAGTTTTAACAGTATTTCAGGGACATCAAGAAAGATAACCAGACCTCCCTGAACACCAATTCCAAATCCTCCCCCAATCCATGAAGCATAAACGTCTTCCTCTGTGATTCCCAATTCGATATTGGTAACCTGCCCGGAAGTAGTGGCAAATAAATCTAAAGAAGGGAAGCCAATTGCGATGCTTGCATCAGCCTGAGAAGAAGAAACTTTTTGCATAAACTCATTAAGAATTCTCCTTCTTTCGGTCTTGTTTAATTTCCTCAGCCCTCGTAAAAAATACTCTTTTTTCTTTTTTTTCTTTTTTATTTCAATTTCAATATATCTACCACTTTTTTCCAACTCCTCAACCTTGGTTTTTAAGGCTTCGCTTTCATTGTTCTCAAACAACAGTGTCTTGTTGTTATTATCTTTGATTACCTCTAAAATACCATATATATCTTCTTTGTTTGAAGATAGCCCTTGAACGAAAGGTGAATTTGTTATCCATTGTAAGTATTTAGGATGATCATAAAAAAATGAAAAAAACTCTCGTTCAAAGAATTCTTTTGCCGAATAACTTTTACCATATTTTTGATTGTAGGCTTTGAGAAATGTTCTACCAATATTCACTGCAATCATTTGAATTCTCCTCAGAGAAATTGTTCGTTTCGATCATAATTTCTAGGATGTATGTAGTCGCTTAAAACACCTAAAACTGGTGAATAAGCTTTATCCGGAATTACAAAAGGATGATTTCCGAAATTTACAACTTCCAGATTTTTATTAGCTATAGACCAATAGCGATAAGGAATTTCAAAAGAAATTTTTTCATCCGGGGTTGCTTTTCGATAGAGAGGGACATCACTCTGAACAATGCATGAAACACTATCTATCTCCAGACTTTCCAACAACACCGACTTTGGTTCGTGAGATAGTTCTTTAAGATGGAACTCTCCGTTTTTAAACCGGCTGCTTTGTTCAACTTGCCGGGTTTCTAAATTCTCAAAAACATAATTCAGCATTTCTTGAATATTTCTTTCACGCAGTATATCCCCGTCAGGCAGTATTTCAAATGTCTTCTTAATCAATTCTAATTCATAGGGTTTGGCATCACTTTTATTGTCAGGTGGCTGAATCACATAAACCGGTTTAAATTTTCCAATTGTCTCGGGAGTTCTCTTCCGATTAATTCTGCCAAAACGCTGGATTAGACTATCTAAAGGCGCGGCCTCGGTTATCATAAGATCAAAACTAATATCCAGACTAACTTCAACCACTTGTGTTGAAACAACAATGCAGGGTCCGGAACCTTTATCGTATTCGTTTTTCAATTTTTCCTCTAAATTAGCTCGTTCGCCTCTTTTGTAGCGGCTATGAACCAATAGCTTTTTTATTGCCGGAAATTCACTTTCTATTTCTTCATAAATCTCTTGTGCCCTTGCTACTCTGTTACAAACAATTAATACTTTTTGATTGTTATTTAATGCCTGCCTGAGTATTGGATAGGTTTCTTCAAAGCTTTGAATTTTATAGACAGTATGGCGATCAAATGTATCTAATACATCATTGTCCAACGACACCTGATAAACATTCTCTTCGCCCAATATTTTCAGTATTTCCTGGTAAAGCTTTGACGGCATTGTTGCTGTTCCGATATGAATACGACAATCAAAATGGTTCAGTACCTCTACAATTTTGAGCACTATTGCCTTTGTTATTCCGGTGTAGGTGTGAATTTCATCTAAAATCACATCGCATCCTCTGATATCCAGCAACATGGCTTCATATCCCCTGGTTCCAAAAACCAAAGAAGCGATTTGATGCGGTGTTAGAATTTTTATTGCCGAACCCACTTTATCTTGCAATGCTTTTTCTTCAAAGGAATTCGTTCTTTGATTGACAATTATCCGGGAAGATGCGTGTAACAGCCGGATATCTAAATTGGGATTGTCATTAATTAAATCTTGGCTAATCCGGTTATACATAGCGTTGATGGAAGCTTGGAAAGGAAGTGTATAAAAAAACCTGTCTTTGCATCTGCGAATCAGGAAGTCTGTTTTTCCTGCTCCCGTGGGTGCAGTAACTAAAGTATGTTTTCTGCTATCATCAGCATGTATTAATGAAAGTGGATATAGATCGCTTTTCCGCTTGTAGTATTCTAATCCAGGTGTTTTGAAAGCTCTTGAAATACCCTGCCCGGTTTTAGCTCCCAATGCAGAAGCATAGTGATCTGCCGCAACCATTAATCCTTTCCATTTCGACCACCCCAACCCTTTTCGCTTACAATGTTCAACCACTTTTTGATAATTTGCCCTTGCCTCATTTCGATCAATTGTTCTGGTTTGCCAGCCAAAGTAATTCAATATTTCTAATGCCGTTGGACTCCATTCTTCCCAATCTTGTATATGTATTTTAAATGCATCGTTCCAATCTTCATCCAGATCAAGAATCCCAAGACGAGCGCCATCCCGGAGAATTGATTTATGATGAGCAACTACCATGTCAATTATTTGAGGATGAATTTTTTCATCTAATAATGAAATGAATAATAAAGAAGCGATTTCATGCCGAAAAGGTTTTGTTACGATTGTGTATTTGAATTTATCCTCCAATCGCTCCTGGAAAACAGGGCTGGCCTTGCCAATATCATGCAAGACTGCTCCTTTACGGGCTATATCAACATCCATCCCGCAATAATGGGCGATTACCTCGATGGCTTCGACAACGTGCTCAGTATGTTCAATTAGCGTTGTGCCGCCATTTGAAATGCTTTTAGCTAAAATGTTTTTAAAAGCTTTCATGTTTTTTTAGGGGGTTATCCGTTGATTCTAACCATCCAAACATTGGCTCACCGTTGTTAAACCGGTTATAACCGACCAGAAAAGAATTTTCACTTTTCCCGAATCTTAACTCGAAACCGTCGACTTGATTAAACTCTTCCTCAGTCATTATTTCAATTTTTTCCTCAGGGAGCATTATATCTTCATTGCGACATAAACAGATATGCTGTTTTGCCGCTTTTATAGCATCCTTCTCTGTTTCCAACGCCAGATGCAAAGTTGGTTCGATCAATACTCCCCGGGTAAGAATTGAACGATAACGTCTATAAACTTTTTGATTTCTTTTATAATCCCATCCACGTGTTTGAGTAACTTCCTGCTGACTACTCACACCTTTATATGTAAGCCGATGCCGAAGAATCTTTTCGACTTCCAACTTTTGCCGAATTCCTTCAATAATAGACGGCGTTAAAAACTGTTGTGAAAAAGTTTCAGCGTCTCTGACAGCAGTCCAGGGCTTAATAAATCCAAACGGCCCGTTGTAGGTAACAACGTAATACATTTTAACCTCCTTTATTCAAGTGCTCCAAAGCCAATACCAGTACAATTTCCTATACCGACCTCCCAGGCAAATTGAATGGCTTTTGAATCTCCCTCTATTATAATCGGACATAAATTGGCTTTATTCTTAATGCCCTTGTATGTAATAACTTTTGTTTTTGGTTTGGGGTAAGATAGGTCGAAATACACTTTTGCTTTTAGACTTGATAGTCCTGCCTTTCTTAACTTTGAGGCAAGAGTTTCACTCATCAATTGGTTAACATTTTCATCCTCAAATGAATAATGGACGATCTGTTTACCAATTGTTCGTTTAATAAAAATGGGAGAAGCTACCCTAAAATGTTCTTTCGTGCCAAATTGGGGTACTTCTTTTAAGGTGACTTCTTGTACATACATGCCAAAGGCTATCTCTGGGGCTTCGTGAATTCCGGCAATAATATTTTTAATGAATTCAATATTGGGCGAGCTTATAAACCAACAAGCCCCGTTCCTAAAATTTAGACCGGTTTTACTTTTTTCGCTACCGGAAAGCCAAGAGAAGGAGTACAGTGAAATTTCATCGTGAATTTCGTTGTCCCCTAACCATTTGTGTAAAGCGCCAACTAAGTTCTGTTGGTAGTTAAATGGTACCGGCAACTTATTGGGTGAAGTTGTTATGTAAATTCTCATAGCTCATCCAGATTTTAATAAACATTCAACGTAATAGTATTTTAACATCCTATCTTTATACGGATAGTTTTTGATCCCCCCTCACTTCTTCCCCTTCTTCCTACTCTTCTTCCGCGACGCCTTGGCCATTTTGCGCTTGGATTTTTCCTTTTGGAGCGCGCTTTTGTTTTGTTGCCGCTTTTTGGTGACTTTCTCCCTTAGCCCGGGGAACAGGCTGTCCATCTGGTAACTCGGCGCCGACGTGTTCTGCTCATCCAACAACCCCAATTTTCTTTGAGCGTTTTCCCAGTCGCCTAAAACGGATATGTCAACCTGCCCGGCGGCGTAAGCTTCCTCCATCACCGGCGCGGCTTCAACCGCTTCCAGAGCAATCAAGTGACTTATCAGAAACGCATTTAGAGTGGGGAGATTGTTCGAATAATTCTGCAAATGCCGGATAAGGATATTGATACAGGTTTGTTTCTGCCCCGGGTAAAGATTCCCGATTTTTTCCAATGCGTGGGCGGCCGAAATTCGGGCAAACTCTTTATGAGTATTATTCTCTATGTATTTATCCAGGTAGGGAATTGCCGCCGGGCCAATCATTGCCATAACTTCCGGTATTTCTTCCCGGCTCCAGTCATCATCCAAATCCAACAGCGACAGTAGCGGTTCGACGGCCTCTTCCGCTTTCAACTGCCCCAGGGTTCGCCAGGCATGCAACGGCGCCCAGACCTCCGGGCTATCGCCGTCGGCATTGTTCAGTTGTTCATCGGTTGCCATGCGGATCAACCCGGGAATATCTTTTTCTGTAAATCCCATCTCCAGGTAATCCGGCCAGTTCCATTTCAAGCGGTCATCTATACCCAGGGTTAATAATTGATCCACCGGCGGCTGATAATCATGATCCAATATTCGCTCCTTTCATTAAACTCATTCTCTAGTCAACGTCCCACGTCACGGATGATTTGATCCCGGCAAGCACTCAGCGATGAGTTCGTTTTCGCCGGGATCCCAATCACCCCATCTCCTCCACGCACCCAAACCCCAGGCTGTTTTTCTCTCCGAAGCCGGTCTGGTAAGCAAAGGCCAGCAGTTCCGGGGCGGCGGTAATCTTAAAACGGAATCGATAGCCCTTTACCCGCGTTTCCTGGGGCTTGCCGGGTTTAATCGTCTGTAATTTGGAGCGCGGCTCATTTAAAAGCCGAAAAGAAAAATGCTGCCGGGCTTCCATCTGGCTACGGAGTCGGTCAACGGTTATCTCCTGCCCGGAGGCGGCTAAATATTTGAACAGTAAATTCTGATAAAGCATGTCGCCATAACCGGAGGCAGTGGGGGAGAGGTACTCCGGCGGCCGGCCTTCCTCGCGGTCCCTCGATAAACAGATTGGCGATAAACAGCGAAAGGAAACCTCGCCTTTAAAATCCGGGTCGGGCAGCCGCTCCACCGTCTCTACTTCAAATAGCGCCGCTTGTGCTGCCCCGGGATCGATGGGCAGACGCTGCTGCTGAAACAATCCGATTAAAAAATGCTCCACCGCCTGGTCCACCGCAAAGGAAACAATCAGCGTGGCCCGGCGGCTGGATAGCTTAATCCGATCCCCCGCAGGCCGCCAGGGTTTCTGCAATTGCAGTTGGGAAAAGGTAAACAGCTTAAACCGTTTGCCATAACTGCCGTACCCCTGCTCATGCAGCCAGGCAGAAAAGCCGGAATTGCTGCTTTGGATGGTGCGATATATCCAACTGGAAAGAAAATACTGGTAGTTGAAAGGCAGGTAAATCGAACGACTGACTAAATTTAAGCTTAGTTTCAGTCTCACGGGTGTCCCCTTCCGCTTGGTTCGCCGTATACGAACGATCACCTGCGATAACGACAGAGGTGATTGTTGGATGAAAAGTAAGAGCTAAAAGCATTGCTGTCAAGTATAAATATTTTTTCTATATATTTGATCAAATCAATGTATATATTATACTTATAATGTTTAATGCATATTTTATTTTGTCGTTCTGCGCTGCTTGGTGAGGTTTTATGATCACTATAGGCTATATCGTCATAAAATAGTATATTAAACTCAGGCTTCATTCGTCTAAAACAGGTAAAAAAAAGCAAGAAAGGATAAACATGAAGTGGGGACCGGATCAACGCTTAGCGTTTATCGAAACGCGATTATACTGGGAAGGACAAATAAACCGGAAAGACCTGGAAGACTTTTTCGGTCTTTCCACCCCCCAGGCCTCTAACGATCTAAAACGATATCTGGGCGAAGCGCCGCAAAACATGTACTATGATCGCAATCATAAAACTTACCGGATTACCGAACACTTTCAACCGCGCTTTATATCTACCGATCCGCAGGAATACTTCTTTATGCTGGAGTTGTCTCAGCAGCAATTTTTCCGCTCCCAGGTTTTTTTGGGATATCATCCCCGTTTTTATTTGTTGCCCTTCCCGCAGCGGATCATCGACCCGCATAAATTGAAAACCATCTTGGGGGTGATGCGCGGAAAGCTGGCCCTGGAAATCCGTTACCAGTCCATGACTGACCCGGAACCGCACTGGCGCTGGATTACTCCCCATGCCTTCGGGTACGACGGCTTCCGCTGGCATGTGCGCTGTTTTTGCCACAAGCGCAAAGTGTTCCGCGATTTCCTGTTGAGCCGCATCCTGGAAACCGGCGACCGGCGCCCGCACCCGATTGACCCGCAATGCGACATCATCTGGAATACCGACCTGGTTTTAAGATTAGCTCCCAACCCGGAACTCTCCCCCGCCCAAATTGCCGCCATACGCATCGAATACGATATCTCCGACGAACTGCGGTTTCCGGTTAAAGCGGCCTTTTTATACTACATTCGCCGTTACCTGGAACTGGATTCTCCCCGCTACCGCGATTTGGTCTGGCTGAACAAAGCGGAGATCGAGCAAAAGCTGGATGATCTGCACCAGCAGCAGTTAGCCAGGGAACTGACTTTCATCAAAACGGAATGAACTTATTTCTTTCCCTTGCCCGTTTCCCCGGGAATCCATATTTTGGAGATGGTAAATCTATCTACACCCATCACCTATAACGAAAGAGAGAGTATGATCCCCATTCGTGATTCGGTTCGTTCCAGCACCTTCCCGGTGGTCAACGTGACCATTATTGCGCTGAATGTGCTGATCTTCTTCTACGAACTTTCTTTAGGCGATTACCTGCAGAAATTCTTTTATATATTCGGATTAACGCCCCATAATTTTTTTATTTCATTAAGCGAATTTAACCTGCCCGGTGTGATTATTCCGCTTTTTACTTCCATCTTTTTGCACGGCGGGTGGATGCACCTGATAGGCAACATGTGGTTTCTGTGGATTTTCGGCGATAACGTAGAAGACAGCATGGGCCACGGGCGCTATATTGTTTTTTACCTGCTGATGGGCGTCGGGGCCAGCTTAACCCACGCCCTGTTCAACGCCGCGTCTACCGTTCCCACCGTGGGGGCCAGCGGCGCAATTGCCGGGGTGATGGGCGCCTACCTGGTGCTTTATCCGCGCGGGCGGGTCTTAACCCTTATCCCCATATTTTTCTTCTTCCAGTTTATCGAAATTCCCGCCTATATCTTCCTGATTTTATGGATGGTGTTTCAGACGCTCTACGGATTAGCGACGCTATCTGTAGAAGCCGGGGCCAGCGGGGTAGCCTGGTGGGCCCATATCGGCGGATTTATTTTAGGAGCAATACTGATTTCTTTCTTCCGGAAACAAAGACCTTACTATCAATGGCCGGAGGAGTGGTAATGGCTAAATTTGTCATTCAACCCGGGTTTTTCACCCGGCAGATCACCTATCACTCATCACTCGTCATTCATCACTCAAATCACCCCCAGGTACTCGGAGCGCAGCCAGCCGCTTTTGCCGTCGGGCAGGCGGATCTTCATCCACTCGCCGCGCTGTTCTTCCACGGATACTTTAACGCCCGCATGCAGGATAAACACATCGGTGCTGTTTTCTTCCGGCGCGCTCAGCACACTGACCGAAGCCGGCAGCACAATCGCGCTCCGCTGCTGCGATTCCGCCTGAATAGAGGAGATCAACAAATACGCCCAGAGCACCGTGAGCGTAGCGCTGATGCTGAGTAGCGTAACCACCCAACCTCTGCGGCGATGAAACCGCAGAAACAGCCAGGCAATAACGAGCAGGATGGAGAGGATATAAAACCCCAGGAGCAGGTAAGTAAGCTCCTTTTGCGAGAAGGCTCTTTTCAGACTATCCCACCAGGCAAATAAAAAGAATTTGGGGGGCGTCTCCAGGCGATCGGCTGTTTTTAAATTGGCAATTTCCAGGTTTAAGCGGATATCCGGATCGTTCGGGTCGATTCGCAACGCTTTTTCATAATAGAGGATTGCCCGGCCGATTTGGTCTAACTTGTAGTAACAATTTCCCAGGTTGTAATAGACCTGGCTGCTCTCGAAGCCGGTGTTGAGCACGGCCTGGTAGTGCTGGATAGCTTCCTGGTAGTTGCCTTCCCGGTAGGCGGTGTTGCCCTGCTCAAAAAAATGCCGGGCGCTGCTCTGGGCAAACTCCGGGCTGCTGAGCAGCAGCACTCCGATCACTAAAACAAAAGTAAACTTCATGGCCGTCATCGTCAGTTAAAATGTTTTCCTAATTGGGCTAATATTTCCCGGGCGCGCTGGTAAAACTCCTCAGCGCTTTCTTTGGAAACGGTTCCGGGGGCAAAACGCCGAAAATCCGCTTCGTCCAGGCATTTGAGATAATTTGTCAGCAACTCCGGATCCACCTGGTGCTTTTTCAAAAGCGCCTCGACCTCCTCGCGCAGCAGGCCCGCCGCAGAACGGTTGGTCTTATCGGCCACAAAGCCCAGCAGCGCTTTCGAGACTTCCCCGTAAAACTCCGCGAACCGGGCTTGTTTCAAATAGTCCTGCGCCCCTTTCAGGCGGTGTTCCGCTTGTTTGAAGGCTTTGCGGCTGCGGGCGTATTCCAGGTTGGTGCTCATTTTCTCCCGGTGGCGCAGGTAGCCGTATGCGCCGCCCAGGGCCAGCAGCGGCAGCAGCAGCGCCGCCCAGAACCATCCCGTATTATAAGGCTTGTAGCCCAGCGGTTGTAAGCTCAGCTTCTCTTTGATGTAGTTAATATCCCGTCCCAAAAGCTGCACATCGGATTTGCCTACATAGCCGCCGGCAGGGCCGCCGGCAATCTCCTTACCCTCCGTCACGGTTACCGTGTACGCCCGCGAGGTGAGGGTGCGATAGACTTTCGCTTGCGGATCAAAGTAGGAAATCTCCAGCGGGGGGATGGTAAAAGTTCCCTGGGAGCGGGGGATCAGCACATATTCCCATTCCTTGCTAGCCGTAAAGTTGCCGGCCCGGGGATTCACTTTGTTTTTTACTTTCGGATCATACACCTCAAAACTGCCCGGAAACTGCACCGGCAAACTTTGGAGGGATTTTAGATTCCCTTTCCCGGTCAACTCCACTTTGTAAGTGATGGCCTCATTCGCGGGCACGGTGGTTTTATCCAGGCGGGTGCGCAGGCGGATATTACCGGATATGCCCACAAAATTATCCGGCCGGCCTTCTTTGGGAAAGGGGATGGCCTCAATTTTGATCGGTTCCGTGGAAAGCACTTTTTCCACCGTGCGCCCAAAAGGGTCTTCAAAAAAATCGTCGAATAAGTTGAAGGGATCGCGGCGGCGGCGCTGCACCACGTTTACCGACAACTGCGCCGGGGAAATCTCCAGCGTTCCCGCCCGGGAAGGGAACAGCGCCAGCCGCTTCACCACGGCCACATTGTATTTCACCCCGTTGATCACTTCGGTAGAGATGGGGATATTCTGGGGAATCTGGTACTCCTCTACCCAAAACCCGGCCGCCTCCGGCTGTTTGACAAAATTGGGATTGCGCACCGGAATACGGAAATAGAGCTTGATGGTCACATCCACCGGCTCGTTAACATAAACGGTCTTTTTGGAAGGAACGGCCTTTAAAAACAGTTCCTTTTGGCTTGCCTGGGGCCGTTGGGTGCGGCCGCTTCTCCGCTGCCGGGCGTTGTTTTGCCCGGAAGATTTACTGACCACCGTAACCCGCACCACGTTGGAGCGGTAGGTTTTCCCTTTATACTCCAGCGTTACCGGGGGGATGACAAACTGCCCTGTTCTTCGCGGCAGCAAACGAACCGAATAGGTTTTGCTGCTTTGCACCGATCCGTTGATAATCTGAAAACTGGTCGACAGGTTGGGGCCGCCCCGGATGGTGAAATCCTTAAACTCCGGCAGCGGCGGTTCGGGGATCCCGGAAGCGTTGCCGCTCACCTCCACCTGGTAGGTAAAAATATCATTGACGCCTACCGGATTGCGGTCCACGCTGGCCTGGATAGAGATCTCCTGGGCGTGCAAATTTACCGCGGAAACAGCCGCTGCAAAAAAAATCAAGAACCAAAGTTTTAGCACGGTTTTACGGTTTCTCATGTCTATGCAAATTTAGTATAGTTGATCAATTTCGTGAACCGTGATGTGTGAATCGTGATACGTGAACCGTGATGCGTGAACTATGATGGAATTTACAGTCTTAGTTAGCAGACCACACTTCACACTTCACACTTCACACTTCACACTTCACACTTCACACTTCACACTTCACACTTCACACTTCACACTTCACACTTCACACTTCACACT
>JAJRVC010000591.1 GCA_024277475.1 Deltaproteobacteria bacterium | reverse complement strand
TTGTTTTAAAATAGATAAAGCGTAGCGTCATCAATATTCGAAGTTCGACGTTGGGCGTTCGATGTTCGACGTTCAATCAATTCACTGTTCCGGCCAGGCGGTGTTTCATGCTAACCCGGTTGCCGGCAGCAAAGCGACCGGTTTAATCAGAAAAAACATTTTTGTAATAAATGGCGTAGTTTCATAAAAGGTTGGAAGAGATAAAAACATGAACGAAGCTTTTCAAAAGCGTACTATTGCTTTTCAACGTCGTTTAATGGTAGCCGGTGTTGATTCCAGCGTTATTTTCGATGCCGACAATATATATTATTTGTCCGCATACTGGGGCTATCTTGGCATGCAGTTCGGCCGGCCGACGCTTCTAGTAATCCCCAAGGAGGGAAACTGTTCGATCATAACGCCCGGCCTGGAAGCGGAAATGGCGCGCAAAATGACATGGATTGGAGATATCAGGGAATGGTCTGATGGCGTTGATGGTGAGTGGCGAACTTGCCTGAATAATATTTTAAAAAATAAAAAAAATATGAAAATCGGCATCGAAAAGAATAAGACGCATCCGGTTATCACTGAGTTTTTAAAGAAAGCGTACCCTGATGTGGTGGTTGTCGACATATCCGATATCCTGTCGGATATGCGAATGGTTAAAACGCCTGAGGAAATCGAAGCGATGCGTCAAGCCGGTCAAGTCTCGGTGGCCATGTGCCAAGGCGGAAAAGAGGCCATTGCTGAAGGGGTTCCGGAATATGAGGTGGCACTTGCCGTTATTGCTGCAGGGACACGCAAGGCGGCTGAATTCTTGGCGGACGAGGGATCGGAGCAGCTTTTTTCACCGATGATCCATAATCTCCAGGTGTTGCAGTCCGGTGGACCGGATCTTTCCATGGTCCATCGTCGCCCCACGATACGCCGCGTAAAGCGGGGCGAGTCTGTATACATGTGTTTTTGCGAGATGAACAATTTTAAAGGGTTCAAGCTTGGGTTTGACCGGCAGTACTGGGTTGGCGAGATTTCGAATGAAGAGGCCAAGCTGTATGAAATTGCGCTAAAAGCACAGGCGGCGGCTCTTAATATGATATATCCGGATGTGATTGCCGAAGACGTGCATTTGGCGGCGGCACGGGTTTATCAAGAAGCTGGATTCGGCCTTTGCTATCGGACAGGACGATCGGTTGGCTTTTCATTGACAGAGAAGCCGGAGCTGAAAATTGACGATAAAACGCCTTTGCAGGCAGGTATGACCTTTGCGGTGGACGGAGCAGTGTCTATACCGGGAAAAGCTGCCGCCCGGGTTGGTGATTCCATTGTAGTAACGGAAAATGGCTATGAATATTTAACCCCCTTTCCCAAAAACCTCCAGGTCCTGTGATACCGAAAAGACTTAAAAATCGATAGAATTCATTATTCAATCTAACATCGGAATCCTGGTTCTCTGGACCCGGGTATCTACTGTTCGACGTTCATTTTAGGCCAGGATATCCAGTGCATGGCAGTCTTCAGAAGACCATCCAAGTTTGATATGTTGGCCCTTTTTTATGGACGAATAACCATACGCATTGGGGACTTTAACGATAAAGTCATCATTCCCACAGACACTAACCCGGGTGCGAATGTGATCGCCAAGGTAAATCAGCTCTTTCACGGTGCTTCCAAAAACGTTCTCCAATTGCCCTTCGGCCGGATTGACCGTTACTCTTTCCGGACGAAGAGACAAACTGGTTCTGTCGCCAACTGCATTAATATTGACTTTAAGTGCCTTAATCGTTCCTCCGTCGGCGACCTCAACCTTGCACCTGTCTCCGCTGATTTCAATTATTCTTCCTGAAATTCTGTTGTTTTCGCCGATAAATTGCGCCACAAAAGCGTTCTCCGGTTTTTCATAAAGCACATCCGGTGTGGAGAGTTGTTGGATAATACCCTCATTAAATACGGCAATTCTGTTGGACATGGTCAAGGCTTCACTCTGATCGTGGGTGACATAGACCACGGTTACATTTAAATTTTCGTGGAGGTGTTTGATTTCGTACTGCATTTGCTCGCGCAGATTTTTATCAAGCGCACCCAGGGGCTCATCCATCAGCACCAGTTGCGGTTTAAATACAAGCGCCCGGGCCAGTGCGATTCGCTGTTGCTGGCCGCCGGAAAGCTGAGCCGGAAACCTTCCTCCGAAGCCTCCGAGTTCGACCATTTCGAGCACCTTTGTGACTCTTTCTTTTATCTCGCTTTTGGACTGCTTTCTGACCTGGAGCGGATAAGCAAGATTTTCACTGACCGTCATGTGGGGAAACAGGGCGTAATTCTGAAAAACCATGCCGATGTTGCGTTTGTGTGGTGGAATGTTTCCAATGGGTTGTTCATCCAGGTAAATTTCTCCGTGGGTTGGGATTTCGAAGCCGGCCAGCATCATTAACATGGTTGTTTTGCCGGATCCGGAAGGTCCCAGTAAAGTTAAAAACTCTCCTTGTGAAATTTCAAGATTCAAATCCTTGATGACCAGGGTTTCGCCATCGAAGCTTTTTTCGATATGTTCGAAACAGACAAGAGGTTTGGGATTTTCGATTTCTGTTATCGTCATACGAGTGTTCCTTGGTTTGTAACCGTTCACAGGTTCTGGGTTCAAAGGTTCTGGGTTCACAGGTTCAAGGTTCAAAGGTTGAAATCTGATGGCATTCCTCATTTTATAAAAGGGTACAACGTTCTGTCGGAAAAACCCGATGAGTGTCTACGTAGGTTTAATTCCGCGCAACCGCTCCGAGCGCCGGCGCAGCAGTTCCACGGTTGCCAGCAGTGCAATTGAGACGATTATCAGGATGGTTGCTACTGCCAAAATGGTGGGACTGATCTGTTCGCGGATACCGACCCACATCTGGCGTGGAATGGTGCGCTGCTCAAATCCGGACAAAAATAAAACCACCACGATTTCATCAAAAGACGTAACAAAAGCAAATAACGCTCCGGAGATCACTCCCGGCAGAATTAACGGCAAGATCACTTTGCGAAAGGTCCGGACGGGATGCGCTCCTAAACTGGCCGAGGCACGGATCAGATTTTGATCAAATCCGATCAATGTTGCCGTAACGGTGATGATGACAAAAGGGATGCCAAGGGCCGTATGCGCTATGATCAGGCCGGGAAACGTTTGAGCCAATCCGATTTTGGAATAGAAAAAAAACATACCGGCTGCTGAAATAATAAGTGGCACAATCATTGGAGAAATCAGGATACCCATCAATGGGACGCGAAAAGGGGTCTGTGGCCGGCTTAACCCCAGGGCGGCGAGGGTCCCCAGGCCTGATGCCAGGATGGTGGCGAATACGGCTATAATGACACTGTTTTCAATGGACATGATCCACTGTGGATTGCCGATGATGTCCTGATACCAGCGCATCGAAAAGGCATCAGGATCCAGGGTCAGCATTCCCCGGGTAAACGTAAAATAGGGTTCCGCATTGAAGGACAACGGAATCAGGACCACAATGGGGGCAATGAGAAAAAATAAAACACAGCCGCAGATAATCCTGAAGATGTAATACCATACTGTCTCAAGTCTGCCGGCGTATGAAGGAAGAGACATTTTGTAATCCGTTCTCAGGTCCAGAGTTCAAGGTCCAAAGGTTATAAAATACTGATTTCCGTAAATTTAAACTCCATCTTGAACGTTGAACCGCTCAACCTATTTTTTAGCCAAGTTTCATATTTTCGATCCCAACGATTCGATTGTAGACCCAATAAACAACCAACACACCTGCAAGCAGAATGGCACCCATGGCAGAAGCAAGACCCCAATTCAGAGTTTTGCTCATGTGCAACGCAATGAAGTTGCCGATCAGTTGGCCGGAAGCACCTCCGACCAGTGCCGGTGTAATATAGTAGCCGATGGCCAGAATGAAAACCAGCATGGAGCCTGCTCCGATGCCGGGAACCGTCAGGGGTAAATAAATTTGTCGGAAAGCGCGAAAGGGATTGGCGCCCAGAGACCGGGCCGCCCTCACATAATAAGGTGAAATCGTCTTCATGACACTGTAAAGGGGCAGGATCATAAACGGCAGCAATATGTGGCTCATGGCAACCAGGGTTCCGCTCATATTGTAAACCATCCGGATGCGATGCTCATCGGTGATGATACCCAACCAGACCATGATATTGTTCAGAACTCCCTGCTTTTGCAAAAGAACAATCCAACTGGTCAATCGCACCAGCAGGGATGTCCAGAAAGGCAAAAGAACGCAAATCAACAGAAGATTGCTGATTCTAACCGGCAAAGTTGCCAGAAAATAAGAGACCGGATACCCCATCAACAGACACAAAGCAGTGACCGTTAGGCTGACCCAGATCGTACGAATCCACATGGTGGTGTGCACCTGCTGAGTTTCAGGCTGTGCGATGATGTTACCGTCGACATCGTATTTCAAATCAAAAGCGGAGAGATAATTTGTGAATGTAAAACGCCTGCCGGTGCGTTTTATGACCGCCCAGACTTCACGATCAGTCCAGCGATGATCTATTTTAATCATTTTTTCTTTGAACGGTCCTTCTTTGATTCTAACCAGCTTGCGTGCCGTCTTTTGAAGCAGGCTTCTCATGCCGGATTTTTCATAATTCATGCGCAATGAAATTTTGCCAAGCACTCTTTGTTTTTTTAACAAAACCATTTCTTGGGCTAATACATGAAAGGTGGTCTCGCCGGGCAGGCCGGTTCCATCCCAGGCCTCAAGCGCCCTGATTGTTTTGGGCAACAGGGTGGCGACTTCCGGCGTATAGGCACTGCGGATCAGCATATCCGCTATTGGAATCAAAAAAGCAAATAGAATGAATATGAGGGTAGGGACGATAAATAAAAAGGACTTGATTTTTTGAGCGCGCTCCGCCCTGCGCAGGCTAATTTTAAGCAGAGTGCCGTCTGCTGTTGTTAATGGGGAATTTGGATTGGACATGGAGATATTGATCTCAACTGGATTAAATAGGGCGGGGTGGATTTCGACCCCGCCCTCAACTGTCTAAATTGATTTTCAGTTATTTGGCCATCCAGGCGTTATATCGTTTATTGGCTTCATCCTGGTTGTCGGCCCACCATTCATTATCGGTTTCAAGCGCATTCTTAAAGTTAGCCGGTGCGGTAGGCATGTGCGGCGCCATTTGGACATCAGTGCCGTGAAAGGTTGATATCAATGGAACGGAAGACTTGCGCACCGGACCATAGGAAATCCAGCTTGCCTGGTCGGCAAGAGGCTTGGTGCTGGTAGCAAATTTGATGAACTCCAGGGCGAGCTTTTTATTTTTCGTACCCTTGGGAATCGCATAAAAATCCCAGTTGTAAACCTGGTGATCCCAGATAATGACAAACGGCTTGTTTTCCTTCATCTGGGCGTTAAAAATACGACCGTTATAAGCCGTCGTCATAACCACTTCGCCGTCGGCAAGCATTTGCGGAGGCTGGGCCCCGGCTTCCCAGAAAATAAGGGATTTTTTGATTGAATCGAGCTTTTTGAAAGCACGATCCATACCGGCACTCGTCGACAGGGTGTTGTATACATCCTTGGGCGGCACGCCATCGGCCATTAGTGCAAATTCAAGGGCCACGACCGGGCGTTTGCTGATGCCGCGCATCCCCGGAAATTTTTTAAGATCAAAAAAATCGGCCAGTTTCGTTGGCTTCTCTTTCGGGAATTTGGTATCGTCATAGGCAATAATGGTCGTCCAGACAATGGTTGCAACGCCGCATTCATGCAGGGCGCCGGGGATAAAATCCTTTCCGCCGGGGTGCCGTCAGGTGCCGGAGGCAGTGTGGACCAGTCAATCGGTTCGAGCAAACCTTCGTCACAGGCGGCGGTGACGTCCTGTTTCTCCAGGTCGACCACATCCCAGGTCACGTTACCGGCTTGTACCTGGGCTCTGAGTTCAGCCAGGCCGCCGTTGTACACTTCAGCATTGACTTTAATACCTGTCTTGGCGGAAAACGGCTTCTGGTAGGCCTCGATCTGGCTTTGTGAGAACGCCCCCCCGAACGATGTCACTGTAATGCTTTCGGCTGCGAGTGCAGCGGTACAAGGTACCAGAATAACGATTGACAACAACGCAACAGCATACTTAAACGATTTCATAATTCCCCTCCTTTTTTTAAAAAAATAGTGGTTGGATGATGGGTTGTCCCGGATGAATGAACTTTACAACCTGATTTTACTATATCAAATGGGTCGGTTTGTAAAGAATAATTGTTTTATTTTTCTTCCGGGTTCATCGCGCCGAGCAGTTTCGGCAAATCACCGAACCTTCCGATCAGTCCGAAAATTATGGCAGCCAGCAGCACAAAGACAACCGCCACCGAGGCCATCACCGGCGTGTATCCGTAGCGCAGGCTGTTGAAAATTTTAATCGGAAGGGTTTCGACGGTAAAGCCGGACACCATGTAGGCTACGATATACTCATTCAGACTTAAGACAAAAGCGAAGGCAAGGCCGGATATCATATACGGGCGAATCATCGGGAAGATCACCGTTTTGAAAACGATCCGAGAGTCGGCACCCATGGTTTTCGCCGCTTCGACGATTTCATGATCGATGGATTCAAATCCTAAAGAAATGGTCACCAGCGGCAGTGTCACAAAAAAGATGGCATGGGAGATAATGGTTGCGCCCATCTTCCCGTAGAAGCCGATCGTTACCCAAAAAGAAAGAAAGCCCAGCGCGGTGATCACCGGTGGAAGGAGAAAGGGTGAGATGCCGAGGGCAAAAAGCGCCCGGGCATAAAAAACACGATAGCGCCACAAAAAATAGGCCAGCGGCAAGGCGATTGACAGCGCAATGAAACTGGAAGTAAGAGCAATGGTCAAGCTGTTTTGCACCGGAATCAACCACTCTTTTTCGGTAAGCAGTTCGAAATACCAGCGCAGGGATATGCCATCGGGAGGGAAGAAAAGACGTTTTTTAGCATTGAGCGATACGCCCGAGACAATGATCAGCGGGCCGCTCAGCAAAAATAAGATTAGGTTGAGAAATATGATGCGAAATGTTTTGCTCATTTTATTCTATTGGGTTTTGATTTTCTTCTCTTTGCCGATGATCATGGTCAGGGCAACCAGTAAAAGGCTGACTAACATGAAAAAAATAGCCATGGACGCCGCCATCGGCATATTGGACTGGTAGATGGCCTGGTCGGTAATCAACACGGACAGCGTCCAATGTCGCGGACGGCCCAGTATCTGGGGCAGCAAATAGACCCCGAGGGTAAAAACAAACACCATGACAAAAGCCGCCACGATGGCGTTTCGCAGCGAACCGGCAATAACCGTAAAAAAGGTTCGCAGCGGTGAAGCACCGAGAGTCTGAGATGCTTCCGGCAGGGCCGGGTCCAGTCGTGACAGCGGTGGATATAGAACCAGCACGGTATAAGGAAAAGCAAGATAGCAGATTCCAAATAACAGGGCTGCAAATCCCGGATACCACGCCTTGGGCTGTTCCATCAGGCCTAACCAGACAAAAAGATTCGATATTCCGGCTGTGCGCGAAAGTAACAGGGACCAGGAAAAACCGATAATGACCTCCGACAGCGACAAAACCGACATCAGAAAGACCAGCCATATTACCTGAGTCCGCCGTTTCATGCGGGTAATGAAATAGGTAAAGGGAAATCCCAGTGATACGCAAACAGCCGCCGAAAGGCCTGCAATAAAAAGGGAAAATAACAGGGTGCGTCCAAAAAGCGCCGTGTAGAGGTTCTTATAGTTTGTGAACTCAAAACCGGGAGTGTAAAAGCCGCCGGGCTGGCGGTGAAAAAAACTGATAGCAACCATGATGCCGAAGGGTATGATGAAAAAGATCCCCAGCATCAAAGCCGGGTAGGCTAGTGGCAGGTGTGTACGTATGCCTTTTGGTTTTTCTCCCATCATGATTTCAGTACAATGCAGCAATCCGCCGGTAGAATTGCGGTGGCTTCATCTCCTTGTTTGACATCCGGCCGCCCTTTGGGGGTCGATTGACTGATAATCTGAAGTCCGTTGCAGTTGAGATAGATTTCAATGTTGGAGCCCACATCCCGAATAAATGAGACGGTTCCATGCAGGCGGTTGTCTCCTCTTCCAGCACCGGGTAGAACGAGAATATCTTCGGGCCGCACCGAAATGGTAACGGCGGTTGTGTCTGACACTCCTTCCGGCATTTCTTCTACTACCAGCTTCTGATTGCCGATTTTGACCTCGTGGTCCCCCACGCAGGATCCCTGAAGCAAATTGCTGCTGCCGATAAAGTCGGCTACAAACGTATCTGACGGATGGCGATAGATTTCAAGGGGGGAGCCTACCTGGTGGACGCGGTTGTCAGGTCCCATGACAACCACCATGTCCGCCATGGTCATGGCTTCGCGCTGGTCATGGGTGACCAGGATGGTGGTCACTCCGAGGCGCTGTTGCAGCATGCGAAGCTCCAGCTGCATGCTTTCCCGCAGCTTGGCATCCAGAGCGGACAAGGGTTCATCCAGCAGAAAAAGTTGCGGTTCGATGGCCAGGGCACGGGCGATGGCGACCCGCTGGCGCTGACCACCGGATAGCTGTGAGATATGACGATCCGCAAAGCCGGATAATTGCACCAGATCCAGCAGCTCGACAGCTCGTTTTCGTCGCGTGTCTTTTTTAATGTGCCGCACCCTGAGGCTGTAGGTCACATTTTCACCAACGGATAGATGGGGAAACAGGGCCAGGGACTGGAAAACCATGCCAAAATTGCGTTTGTGGGCCGGCGTCCGGGTGATACTCTTCCCGTCCAGCAAAATATGTCCCTGGGTGGGAGTTTCCAATCCTGCGATGAGTCGCAGAAGGGTTGTTTTACCGCATCCCGAGGGACCGAGAAAACACACAAATCGACCGTGGGGCAGATTGAGATTTATTTCCCGGGCGGCCACTACCGAGCCAAAATGTTTATGGACACCCTCAAGGGTTAAACCGGCCATTTTAAATGCCTAATCCGGACAAGCCGGAATTAAATATTGAAGATTTGTGGTATCGCTTCAGGCTTCGCCTTCGGCTATGACCCGACAGGTCGCTCTGTCTTTTCTATTCAGTCACCATTTCAGTCCACTTTTGATTGACCCAGTCACTGAGTTCACCCGTATACAGATCATAGCGCGGGATGATGGGAGGAATATCACTTGACACCGATGAAAATTGCGCATCTGTAAGTCCCAAGACATCTCTTCTAACTGTCGGGGCCGTGCCCACTTTGAGTGACAATTTGGCCTGAATCTGCGGCTGGCACATGTAGTTGATAAAAATATGGGCTTCCTTGCTCATCTTGGTGGCCTTGGACAAGGCCCATGATCCGGAATCCAGTACGCCGCCTTCTTTGGGGAAGGTAGAGCGCACCGGTTGGCCATCGGCCGCTGCCAGACCGGCAACATCGTGATAGTACTGTCCCATGGGGATTTCTCCGGATTGCAGGGCCTGCTGGAACTGGCCTTCGTCCCGATACCACAATTTCACGTTGGGTTTGATTTCAGCCAGTTTATTCAGGACTTCGAGAATGCCATCTTTGGAATTTAAGATATCGTAGCCGCCGAAAAAAGTTTTGGCGGTTATTTCTAACAGAAATGAATTGGAGGCCAGAGCAAGAAGCCCGAGTTTGTTTTTTTTATCCGGCTGCCACATATCCGCCCAGGAAGTCGGTGCCGTTTTGAATACTTTGGTGTTGGATACCAGGGTGATATACCATGAGACCGCTCCGATCCCGTCGATCCGGCCATCCGGATATTTGTGAACATGTTGCGGCAACAGAAATTTGTAATTCGGAATCTGTTTGAGGTCCAGCGGCATCCAAAGATCGGTTCGTTGACCCTTCAGCATGGGGCCCTGGGCTATCATGGAAACATCCGCCGGGGCCACACCCGCTCTGGCCGCCTGTTCCAGCTGCACCAGCCAGGCTTCGCCGGTAGGCTCAGCAATCGACTCGACTTTGATGCCCGTATCCCTGGTAAAATCAGGAAATATATGTTTGTCAAAAGAATCCTTGAAATAACCACCGTAAACTCCGACTTTGAGCGTATTTTCGGCCAAGACCGGTGCAGATCCAAAAAACAAAAGCGTCACACAGACAGCCATCAAAATCAGTCCCGCCACATTTTTTTTCCCCTTCATGCTAACCTCCTTTTTTAAAGTGCCCGAACGGCAAGTTTAGATTTGGAAAGATAAAATTAGGTATTAATATGGCAAAAAGAGATTATGTGTCAAGTTAATACCTGATATGGCCGCAAAAAGGCACAAAAAGCTCAAAACTAAAATTTTGTACTTAATAATTTCAATAAGTTATGAGGTCAAAATTCGAGAATTTCGACTTTTTACGAGATTGTTAATACCTGATTTTTGTACCAAAATTCAGGTGTTAAGATAGAAAAAGCGTATTGACAAATATCAAGCATCAAAATAGGGTTCAAGGTTCAGGGGTTCAGTGTTCTGGGTTCTGGGTTCAGGGTTCAGGGTTCTGGGTTCAGAGTTCAAGGGTTCAAGGGTTCTGGGTTCAGAGTTCAGTGTTCTGGGTTCTGGGTTCTGGGTTCTGGGTTCAGAGTTCTGGGTTCAGGGTTCAGGGTTGAGGGTTCAAGGGTTCAGCCCAGCTGCCGGCCAAAAAAACGGCCGGTCAAATCGAAGAAGAAACTCCAGCATGACAAATGTCGAATGACGATTGGCGAATGACGAATGACAAACTAAGGAATTCTTTCTATTCTATCTTTTAAAAAGAGCAGAGCGAAGCGACATCCACATTCGTCAATCGTCATTCCAGGAAGATTCATATGAGCGCCGCCTCTGGCCGCGGGCGTCCAGTCGGATCGTAGAAGAAACTTTGGTCTTTGCTATCTTCATATGACGGGTTAACTAAAAAAATGAACGTCGAACATCGAACATTGAACGTCCAACGTCGAATAATGTATTCTGCCAATTTAAAAAAAAGACAGAGCACAGTGATTCAATTTTCGAAATTCAGCGGTTCGCTTGTTTTAAGATAGATAAAGCGTAGCGACATCAATATTCGAAGTTCGACGTTGGGCGTTCGATGTTCGACGTTCAATCAATTCACTGTTCCGGCCAGGCGGTGTTTCTTGCGAACCCAGTTGCCGGCAGCCAAAGCGGCTTAATGTTTCATATGAGCGTTAACCTATAATCAGCAAAGCGAGAGGCAATATGAGTGGAAACAACAACATCCTGAATGAGAGGTCTCGTCTTATTTTACACCGCACCCCGCGCGAGGATATTAAAAATGGCATCACCGTCATGGATAAGGGGGAAGGGGTTCGTCTGGTGGACAAAGAGGGCAAGCGCTATCTTGATATGGAAGCGGGGATAACGCGGCCGGTACATGTCGGTTATGGCCGCCGGGAGGTTGCCCAGGCGGCTTATGATCAAATGTGCACCCTTCACTATTTTACGCCCGGCGGATATGGCAATGAACCTGCCATGGAACTGGCGGACCGGTTGGCCGAAATCACGCCGGCTGCCATCAATCGTTTTACTTTTGAATGTTCCGGTTCGGAGGCGGTTGAATCCGCCATGAAACTGGCAAAACATTACCATTACTTCAACGGCAACAAGGCCTGTTTTAAAGTTATTTCCAGAAAAGGGGCCTATCATGGTGTCAATGGGTATGGTGTCAGGGCTCTCGGCACCGTAATGGCCATGCGCCAAATTATGGAACCCATTGCGCCCGGCGCCGTATTTGTCGAATCCCCGTATTGTTATCGCTGCCCTTATGGACTGGCTTACCCGGATTGCGATTTGAGGTGTGCAAGGGACATTGAACGTACGATAGAGTTTGAAAATCCTGAACTGATTTCTGCCTTTATCGGCGAACCGATCATGCAAGGTTTTGGGGCCTATGCACCTCCCCGGGAGTATTGGCCCATTGTGCGGGAGATTTGCAGCAAATATGGTATCCTGCTCATTATAGACGAGGTTATTTGCGGCTTTGGCCGTACCGGGAAAATGTTCGGTATCGAGCATTTTGAGATTCAGCCGGACCTGATGACGATGGCCAAAGGGCTGACCAGCGGATATGTACCACTTTCGGCAGTCGGCTGTACCGACAAGGTGATGAAGCCCATTGAGAATTTTTTCCATCTGCATACCTATGGAAATCACCCGGTGGCCTGCGCCGCCGGATTGAAAAACATCGAGATTATACAACAAGAAAATCTGGTTCGAAATTCCCGTGAAATGGGAAATTATTTTCTTGACGGCTTAAAAACCCTGGAACGTCACCCGATTGTGGGAGAAGTCCGGGGGACCGGGCTCTGGCTGGGTCTGGATTTCACTTCTGATAAAAAGATTTGCGCATCTTTCCCCATTCATCGCGTCAACAATATCGTTGCCCGTGCCAAACAGCTCGGTGTTTTGTTTAAAACAATGGGGTTTGCACTTGAATTTGCACCGCCTTTAATCATCACCAAAGAAGACATCGACGAGGCTCTAGAAGTCCTGGAACGGTGTATTTCTGAGGAAGAGAAGGATATGGGGATGTAGGGAATTCAGAGTGCGGAATGGGGAATTTGGAGTGTGGATTTCGCGTTTTCTTAATTTCGTGGTTTCGTGGTGAAAAAATTTTATCATAGAATGCAAAGAATTCACAAGGGCCTAATAAAAGGGGTAAAAACAAAATGGAAGTCATCGATCTAACCCATACCATCCATGACGATATCCAGATTTATCCGGGAGACCCGGTGCCTTCGATCAGCCCGGGGTTAACCCATGAGAAAGACTACTGCCATGTCGATCTGCTGAAATTGGGCTCTCACACGGGGACTCACATCGATGCGCCCTATCACTTTCGGAAAGAAGGTCAAAGAATTGATGAAATACCGGTACGGCGGTTCATCGGTAACGGCATCCTGATCGATGTTTCCGATAAATCGGATCGAGATCTGATTGACAGTGCCGATTTTAAATTTTCTGCATCCGAAATAAAAAAAGGAGATTTTGTGATACTCAGAACCGGCTGGGACCGATACTTCGGGACGTCGCGGTATCTGCAGCATCCCTTTTTGAGCGCCGCCGCCGCCGGGATGCTTTTAAAGCTGGGTGTTGCTCTTGTCGGTGTCGATGCTTTGAATATTGACTCCTCGTATCAGGCGGTCATGGATACCGGACCCCTCAAAGGAGACAGCGAAGCACACGCGGATTATGACTACCCGGCCCATGATATCCTGCTGGGCAGCGATATCCTCATTGTAGAGAATCTCTGCAACCTGGATAAAATCAAGCAACGTAACGGGTTCTATTCGTTTTTACCGCTTAAGCTGAAGGATTCGGACGGTTCCCCCATCAGGGCTGTTTTTTATGGCGGGTGAAAGGGATTAAGCAGCTAAACATTAAAATTTTGAAAGAAAGAAATTTCCCGTACTTTTAGCTTGCCAAGTGTCAGATGGCCTGCCAAATTGTTTTCACCCACTGCGATTTGCTCCGGTCTTATCGATAAATTTACACTTTTCCCTACTTCAACTTCAGTGGTTATGGCAAGACGACCCACGGCGGTTTCGATTTCAATCCGGTTACCGTAACTTTAGGCACTTTAACTCACAAGGCGCTCGTGTGAAACTATACAGTGCTGGAACAGCGAACCGCAGAATATCGAAGGAAGGAAACGCTTCGCTAAATCTTTTATAAAACAGACAGAATACATTATTCGACGTTGGACGTTCAACAGTTTCTTTTCCGATCAGACTGGCCGGTTTTTTTGGTCAGAGGCGCCGCTCGTATGTAATAGTGCCAACACTCCCTTTCAGGGAGGGGTCCGTGCCCCCGCGGAGCGGGATCTTCGACGGGCCCTCCCTCCGGGCTATAGGCCCTCCGGGCTGGAAGCTGGCCCCGGGTATCTACTGATCGGAATATTGCCAAACTCACCCTGCGGTGTCAACTGCTTAATTATTCTTTTCCCTTGACCTCTTGAGCCTCTTTAGGTATCTAAAACCTTGCTCCAAACCGGTTAAAAGGGCGTGCCTCAGTCCGTTGCTTTTTTTTATGATCGGTTCAAATTAAAACGGGTATTGACTATGACCGAATACAAACCGATTACGCCCCGGCAGCTACCTAAATTTGCCGGGATTAAAACTTTTATGCGTCTGCCCCATCTAAAAGTCGTCAGGGAACTGGATTTTGCCGTTGTCGGCGTTCCCTGGGACGGCGCAACATCTTACAGAACCGGGCAGCGATCGGGACCCGATGCCATCCGCAAGGTTTCAGTGACCTTAAGGGCGTATAACCTTGCACAGGGTATCGGAATATTTGAGCATTGCTCCGGAGTTGATTATGGCGATCTATCGGTGGTACCGGGTTACATAGAGGACACCTACAAAAAAATTGAGGCTGAGCTGTGCCCCCTGGTTGAAGCCGGTGTGATTCCTATTATAATGGGAGGCGACCACTCCATTACATTACCGGGTCTGCGAGCGATTGCCAAAACCCAGGGTCCGGTCGCCCTGGTTCACTTTGATTCGCATACAGATACCGGTGATCAGTATTTTGGCCGGCCCTATTATCACGGTTCCATGTTCCGCCGGGCTGTGGAAGAAAATATATTATTGCCTGGTCACTCGATTCAAGTCGGCATGCGGGGACCGGTGTATTCGAAAGATGACTACGACGAGTCAATGTCTTTGGGATTCAAGGTTATTACGATGTCGGCTGTGCGCGAAATGGGCCTGCCGCGGTTGCTTGAAATCATCAAAGACCGGGTCGGGGGGGAAAGGGTATTTGTTACATTTGACATCGATGTCGTCGATCCTGCTTTTGCACCCGGTACGGGAACGCCCGAGGTAGGAGGCTTTACCAGCGCAGAGGCCATCGATTTGATACGGGGATTAAAGGAGTTGAATTTTGTGGGGTTTGACGTGGTTGAAGTCTTGCCTGACTATGATGTGGCGGAAATAACCGCTCTTTTGGCCGCCAACATAATTTACGAATTTATGTCGCTGATTGCGATAAATAAAAAAATGTCGGTATACCATAGGCGGTAATCCGGACCGCCGCTGACAACGAACCTCTGACCACAAATAACTCACAATCGGCCTCTGAAATTTGTCCCTTTCTGAGAGATTCAGCGTGTTTCAGACTCCAAGGCTGAAAGGAATTATATTTCCAGCACCATTCCAATCTCATCGCACTTGAAGTATTTCGGACAGCGGCTGCATTCACCCCAGACTTTGGGCGGCAGTTCATCCCTGCTTTGTCTCTTGAATCCGAGGTTCTTGAAAAAATCTTCCGTCAAGGTGAAGGTGAAAAGATGCTTTAGTCCCAACTGCCTGGCCTCTTTTTTCAATAATTCGATTAATTTGCTTCCCAAACCTAGATGCTGGTAATCCGGGTGTATTGCCAGTGCTCTGATCTCTCCGATGTCGTCCCACAGTACATGCAGGCTGCCACAGGCCACAAGCAGGTGCAAGGCTTCCCTGGTTTCCGTTATGCTGTACACCGGAACGTTTCTGTCACTGGCGATCACAAAATCCCTGATATTTTCATACACGTACTGGGGACCTCTGGGCAGCATTAAATTCCTGGAGGCAAAGCCGTTGACCAGTTCAATGATTTCTTCAACATCTCGTATTTGAGCTTTCTGGATGGCTATCCAGCTTTCGTCCCCAACGCTGGTCATGGATCTGGGCAATTTTGCTTTGGATTTTTTCTCATCAGGTTTCGGATCGGGTGGTGGTTCGACGTATTGCATAACTTTTTATCTAACCCAGGCAAGGTGGAATTGAATATTGAACTAAAAGATAGGATTCATTCAAACATTTTTCAAGTAAAAAATATGTATTGGTATGAAATCCCGCGGGAAGACCGCCGGATTCGCCATTATTTTGAAAGAGAGAAAAAACATGCTATATAAAATTACATGAAGTTAAATTCCATTATCAATCGCTATGTTTTAAAGGAAATGCTGGCTCCTTTCAGTATTAATGTTTTCGTATTCACCTTTTTGTTTCTGATGACGGAATTAATCAAAATTACCAACTGGATCGTCAATTACAACCTCAGTATATTCTCGGTGTTCACGCTTATCTTTTTTACCATGCCCTGGTTTTTGATGTTCATCATTCCCATGTCGGTCATGCTGGCGGTGGTCCTGACTTTTTTAGGGATGTCGGCCGACAATGAAATCATTGCATTGAAGTCCTGCGGGTTGAGTGTCTACGGGTTGCTTCCCTCTGTTCTGATTTTTAGTTTTGCCGGTTTTTTCCTCACGCTGTTTATAACCTTATACGGGGTGCCCAAGTCAAAAGCCGCCCTTGAAGATATGATCCTTGAAATGGCGGCTTCCAATGTCGCTATCGGCTTGAAGGAGAGAACTTTCAATGATGCATTTAAGGATGTTATGCTGTATGTTAATGAAATCGATTTGAATCAAAAAAAGCTGATTGACATTTTTATCGAAGACAAACGACAGCCAAACATCGTATCTACCGTAGTTGCACCGGAGGGCCGACTATTCAGTGAACCCGGAAGCTATACCTTCCATCTGGTTTTGTCCAATGGAACGATCCATCAAACCAACCTTAAAGCGCATTCGGCAAATTCGATTCGTTTCGACACTTACAAACTGAGCCTTGATTTGGGAAAAGAGCTGGAAAAAGCCGAAGATAGGGAAAAGGGCCGGGAGGAAATGAGCATTGCCGAACTGAAGCAGGTTGTAAAGGAGTCCACCGAGAAAGATAAATATTATTATAAAGCCCAGATTGTCATCCATCGACGATTTGCAATTCCCGTTGCCTGCCTGACCCTGGGCTTTCTCGCGTTTCCACTGGGCATTCAGTCAAAATCAGGTAAACGGTCTTCCGGACTAATCCTGTGTCTTTTTTTCTTTTTATTTTATTACGTACTGTTAACGGCAGGCTATACCCTGGGCAAAAAAGGTATCTATCCCCCGGTCATTGGCATGTGGCTGCCGAATTTGACCATGGCGGTCATCGGCGTGTATTTCTTTTTCCAAACAACGAAAGAAAGGACGTTAAAAATTGAGAGTCTTTTGCAGCGTATTGTGCAACTTTTTTCCAGACTGCTTCATCCCAAACAAAACCCCTAACCTGTGGAAATGACTATTGAAAATTTAATACTGAATATTTGTGGATGTCGCTTCAGGCTTCGCCTTCGGCTACGACCCAACAGGTCGCTCTGTCATTTTATAACCTTTGAACCCGGAACCCGGAACCCAGAACGGTTACTTATTATTTATGTCCACCATTGACCGATATGTAACAAAAGAGGTTTTTAAACACTTTGCAATCGTTCTAATGGCGGCGATCGGCATTTACCTGGCTGTTGATTTTTTTGAAAACGTCGATAAATTTATTAACGCCGGGCTTCCAGTATCCCGTATCCTATTGTTTTTTCAACTTAAATTACCGCTAATCATAGCTCAGATCACTCCGGTGGGCATCCTGCTGGCGGTTCTTGTTACCTTTGGTCTGATGAATAAAAACAATGAGATCATTGCTCTTAAAAGTGGTGGTATGAGTGTTTACCATTTTTTAAGACCTATTTTTTTCCTGGGGCTTCTCATAACGGTTGGCCTATTTTTTTTATCCGAAATTGTGGTGCCGCTCACGATCAGTAAATCCAATGAGATCTGGCGCAGGGAAGTAAAAAAATATACCATAACCTCCACCCGGAAGAATATCTGGTTCAAAGGCCGTCACTCCATATCGCATATTTCTTACTTTAATCCCCAGGATCAAACCATTTCCGGTATTACCCTCAATTATTTTGATCAGCAGTTCAGGCTCACGCGACGGATCGACGCCGTCAAGGGCAGGTTCAAACAGGGACAGTGGGTGTTTTATGATGTGATGGAACAGGTGTTGAATAAAAAAAACGGGACCTATGATGTCAAATTCCAAAGTGAAAAGGTTGAAGACATCGATTTTCTGCCGGAGGATCTTAAACGGGTTGCTAAAAAATCGGAAGAAATGAGTTTTCAGGAGCTTTATCAATATGTGCAGGATATTGAAGCCGAAGGTTATGATGCCACTCCTTATCGGGTCGATTTTCAAGGCAAATTTGCCTTGCCCGTTGCCTGTCTCATCCTTTGTATTATCGGTACAGGCATAGCACTCAGAAAAAATACCAATCAAGGCCTTTCGTCAACGATTATCTATGGAATTGTCGTGGTTTTTCTCTATTGGATAAGTCAGAGTTTTTGTATGTCCCTGGGATATGGCGGTTTACTTTCCCCGGTCGTTGCGGCTTGGACCGCTAATTTTATTTTTGCATGTTTTGCCGGTTTTAGCCTGTTAAATGCGGAATAGGAACCTAACCCGGGCGAGCTTAGCCGGTCATAGCGTAGCGAAGATCCCGCTTGCGGGGTGTAGCGAAGCGTAAATTCCAATGTTGCAACGATAGGGTAAATCCCGATTTATCGGGAAATTGACTGTTGAAGATGCGAAAATAACCCGATACAATCATTGATGTGGCCGCAAAAAGGCACAAAAAACACAAAAATTAAATTTTGTACTTAATAATTTCAATGGGTTACAAGATTTAAATTCAGGAATTTTGACTTTTTACGAGATTGTCAATCATTCGACGTTCGATGTTCGACGTTCATCAGTTCCTGACAACATGCTGTCAGATAAAGCCTGATAAGGGCCTGTGCGTTCCCCGGCCGATTTGATTTTCTTTTTAGCATTTGGATGACGATTGTGCTTGTATCTGCAAGCTGAAGTTGATATTGAGCGCCCTAATCAATATGCGATTTTCAATCTTTATAGGGAAGGAGGTAATATGACTGATATATTGGATATTATAAAGGCCAGAGATCCGCAGGAAAGGGAATTTCATCAGGCGGTCAGTGAAGTTATGGAATCCGTCAAACCGGTTTTGGATCAAAATCCGATTTATCGCCAGGCCAAGATTCCGCAAAGGCTGGTGGAGCCGGAACGGGTAATCATGTTCCGGGTTCCCTGGGCCGACGACCAGGGAAATGTGCAGGTGAACCGGGGTTTTCGAATCGAAATGAACAGCGCGCTGGGACCATACAAGGGCGGGCTGCGGTTCCATCCGTCGGTTAATCTGGGTATTCTCAAATTTCTGGCTTTTGAGCAGGTCTTTAAAAATGCACTGACCACTTTGCCCATGGGCGGTGGCAAAGGCGGTTCCGATTTTGACCCCAAAGGTAAATCCGACAACGAAGTGATGCGGTTTTGCCAGAGTTTTATGAGTGAGCTTGCCCGCCATATCGGTCCGGACACGGATGTGCCTGCCGGTGATATTGGCGTTGGTGCCAGAGAAATCGGGTATCTTTTCGGCATGTATAAAAAACTTCGCAATGAATTTACCGGCGTTTTAACCGGAAAAGGCTTGAACTGGGGCGGTAGCCTGATTCGTCCGGAAGCCACCGGTTACGGGTCTGTTTATTTTGCCGCTGAAATGCTGACGACCCGCAGTCAAACCCTGGAAGGAAAAACCTGTCTGGTTTCAGGTTCAGGAAACGTGGCCCAATTCACCACGGAAAAGCTTATCGAATTGGGCGCTAAAGTGGTGACGTTATCGGACTCGTCAGGTTATATTTATGATGAAAGCGGCATTGACCGGAAAAAACTCGATTATATCAAAATTCTTAAAAATGTTCGTAGAGGGCGTATCGAAGAATATGCCGACAAGTATCCTTCTGCGGTTTACACAGCGGCGGATCCGGCGGCGGGCTGCAATCCTTTGTGGACCCACAAAGCTGACTGCGCCTTTCCCAGTGCTACCCAGAATGAAATAAACGGAAAGGATGCCCGGAATCTGATCGACAATGGCGTGGTCCTGGTTTGCGAAGGTGCAAACATGCCAACGATGCCTGAGGGTATTGACGTTTTCAAGGAGCGCAAGATCCTTTACGGACCCGGCAAGGCTGCCAATGCCGGAGGTGTTTCGGTTTCAGGACTGGAGATGACTCAAAACAGCATGCGACTGATCTGGACCCGGGAAGAGGTGGATGATCGACTCAAACTCATCATGAAAACCATTCATAGCACCTGTGTGAACGCTGCCGAGCAGTATGGCGCGACGGGTGATTATGAAGCAGGGGCCAATATCGCAGGATTTGTGAAGGTGGTGGATGCGATGCTGGATCAGGGACTGGTGTAATGCGGATTGTGGGTATGGACCATTTAATCTTTCACAGAGCCCACAGAGAAAAAACAAAAAAAGATCTGTGATCTCTGCGTGCTGCGAGAGGAAGGGTAAATATTCAATCATTTTAATCCGGCTCCGGGATAAAGGAGAGATTGAATACTGAAGATTGAATATTTAAGGCATCCTATCATTTTACAGCAGGGTCGGCCACCGCGCCGACCTTCAGTGATTATAGAATCACGTGGGTGCGGCTTCCCCACTCGCTTCGCCAGAGCGAGTGCAATGGCTGGAGGCAACCGAGAATTGTTTGGCATTCTAATGCCCATGTTGAATGTTATCATCATCATTGCAGCTGCAATCTTACTGGCCGGGCTCCTTTATTTTGAAAAAGCGAACAATCTTAAAGGAAAACTGCCCACTAAGACGATTCTTTCATGCCTGTTTATTTTTACCGCTCTGGTCCAATCCCATCCGATTCCCGGATATTTTTATGCGTTGTTGATTGGGCTGATTTTCTGCCTGGGCGGAGATGTTTTTCTGGCCCTGCCCCGGGAAAGGATGTTTTTATTGGGCCTGGTATCTTTTTTGCTGGGCCATGTGTTTTATGCGGGATGCTTTTTTTATGTGGCTGATTTATCCCGCTGGACCTGGATCGGTGCGGGTACCGGCCTGTTTGCCGGCGGTGCAGTATTTTTCCGGCTGAGGCCCCATCTAGGGCCCATGCTGATACCGGTTATGGTTTACATTGTCGTGATTACTATCATGCTCGTCGGAGCCTGGACGGTGTTCTGTGATACCGGGGTGGATTTTACAGGTAGGTTATTGGTATTCAGCGGGGCCGTGAGTTTTTATGTTTCCGATTTGTTTGTGGCGCGGGACCGTTTTTTAAAGATGGAATTTAAAAATCGCCTCCTCGGTCTGCCTCTTTACTATTTTGGCCAGTTTCTGCTGGCTTTTTCGGTGGGGGCTGTTAACTAGTTTCCATCCATAAATGGCCCTTTTTTCACTGAGCGGCGTTCTCCGCGGGTTTACGTCTGCGAAGTACGAAAAGTACGTCTCAACGTAAACCCTTGTGCGGCCTTGCTCAGAGAAAAAATTGCT
>JAJRVC010000590.1 GCA_024277475.1 Deltaproteobacteria bacterium | reverse complement strand
TGTTCCATAGCTCCGACCATTCCCAGTGGCCGACGTCCTTGACAACTTCCTGATTGTTGTTTTGCGCCATTTTTTTCCTCCCTATTTTACGGGTTGTGGTATTCTTTTTTGACAAGCTCGTAAAAAGTCAAAATTCTCGAATTTCGATTCCATAACTTATTGAAATAATTAAGTATGATATTTTATTTTTATGTTTTTTGTGCCTTTTTGCGGCCATATCAATTCTGGTTCCCCGCAGGCGGAATTTCCGCTTCGCTACAACCGGCTAAAGTTTGGCCGGGGAGGGGTGAAAACACCTCAACCCAAGCCGAGGAGACCGCGTTGCCCGAGCTGTCGTATGAAACTGGTCACGGAAACTTCAGCCTCCCTGTTTTCAAGACGATGGGTTTTTGCAAAGATCTTAATAATCATGCGTACTGAACGTTTGCCATCCACCAGGTCCCAGACGGATGTTCCCATTGCATCCAGTTGTAGCTTTTTGGTTTGTTTTTGGTCCTGAAGTCCTCCCAGACGTTTGGCCACAGCGGAAATCCACGGCCGCACCACCAGCGGATATTCAATGACCACTTCACCTGTTTCCAGTCGAATTTCCGAAATTAGGCTGCTTTTGGCCGGTGTGTATTTGAGAGCCTCCGTACGAGATAAACGACTTGCCGCGGGCTTTTTTCTAAATACTTTCATAATCTGAATAAATCTGATCCAGTAATTGAAAATCGAGGGGGTATTTAGATTCGGATCGAATACCGAGGATGCGGTTTTTTTCTGCTACATGCCAAAGGCGATACCAGAAAAATGACGGCGTTAATTTCAACCGGCTGATCCTTCGCCGCCAGTCACTTTCGGGCATTATGTGCCAATCGACTGCGTCGTTACCATCGATGGTCAGCGGTTGCGGCTGTCCCTCGGAAAATTCGGCAACCGTCCTGGTAAATCCGACGAGATCTCTCCCGCCTAGAAGCGCCGCTGCAGGCGCCCAGCGGTGCAGGTAGATGGACTGTTTGCTGCGGGCAAACTCCAGTTCAAATTTACCGACTTCAAACCTAAATTTAATCAGCTTCAGCGTTTCGGGCAGCTTTACGCGGATGTCAAAAATTGACCAATGAATCCGGCCGTCTTGCCGATGGTCGCGATAGGATTTGAGAACCGCTAATATTACTTTTTCACGTTCCGACGAATTGTAACGAAAAAATTGGATCAGGGCTGCATTGCGGCAGGCCGGACAAAACAGAATAGCCCCCCGGCCGATTGCAGCTTCACCCTGCCATAAAAACCCGCTGGTCTCAAAATCCGACAGGGCCGCTTGCCAATGCGGCGGCAGGAACCATTCAGCGATACGGCCTTTCACGTTTCTTGAATGTAAAGCGGCAAGACGCTTCAGGTGGGCTTTGTGGGAAAATGTCCCTCTCACAGGCCCCCATTTAACCTCCATGACCGGCCCCGTCTCATTTTCAAGTATCAAATGACGGAAGCCGATTTGAGCTATCTCCCATTCAGCGGGGGTTTTAAAACGGACTCCGTTCCAGGCGACCTGTTTCCAATTTTTAATCAATTTTCTAAATAGCTAAATCATCGCGGTACATAAAGATCCCAGCCGGACAGCGGCGGTGTCAATATTTTCCATTGCCGTTGTCGCAGTTTTTCCCGCTTATCCAGTGCCTTTATTTTATAGCAACGCCGATCTTCTTCTATCAGGCTGGTCATGGTGAGTTTGACGGCATTGCCCTTCTTAGCCTCGAGATTCTGCGAGTTGTGTTGCAGGGTCAAACTAATGCGGTGGCTGTCTTTGTCGATAAAAGACCATTTCCAGCTGATGAGGATGTGAAAAGGGTCACCCCGGTATTCGTCCGGCTCACCGTATTTTTTTTTAATTTGTTTGAGAAGATTTTCAAAAAATTTTTTACTTGAATCGGCATACTTCAGTTTGATCCTGACGATGTGACCTGGTGCAGCACAGGTGGCATAGGCAATCAAGCCGCTTTTAAAGCCTTCAATCGGTTTTATCTCCACCTCTTCGATGTTTTCCATATGACGGATCGGCAAATCGGTTTCCATGATGACGTAATCTTTGAAATCAGCAATATCCCGGTTCAAAATGAACACGCCAACCTGATGGGGAGCCTCGCCTGCCAGGCAAACGCCTGCTACCAACAGAAATGCCAAGTTTGCAATAAATAATAGTTTCTTTTTCATTTGAACTCCCCCTTATAACAATTGAATCAATACGCCAACCGTCCCAGCGATTTGAGAATGAGGGTGACGCCCATGGCAAACATACCGGTCAGCCCCATGCCGCAGGAAAAACCGGCCAAAAGCACCGGTGCATACTGTCGCCACATGGCGCCGTACCGTTTAAGGAAAAAGAACCGCCCCAGCAAGGCCCCCACGACTTCCAAAATCAGCCCGTGGGGCGTACTCTGGCCCAGACCGCGCACCATGCCGTATACCAGCATGATCGGCAGGCCAAATAGGGTCAAAATACCATACGTAACGACCCCCAATCCCATGCCCGCCAGAACATGAACACCACTAAGCGCTTGATAAAAAAGAGAATTACCCTCCAACGTGGACGTCTGCATCAACAAGGTGTTCAGGGCCTGCAGATGCCATAATTGCTGAGCATAGGGGTAGGCGCTGGATGGAATCGGCGCCAGACGCCAGATGAACTGGGAAAACAACAGGCTGGCTACCATTACAATGGGAAAAACCACGATTTCAGATTTAATGATGCCACGGATACTGGTGCCGGTCAGCTCGATTTCGCGAAACTTTACGGTCGCTTCACCGTAGTTATGTATTGGAATGGGTGCATACCATATCTCGATTCCCTGATAGCCGAAATACTTGGCGCCGGCAATAAAGCTGGCCTCACGCACCAGCGGTAAACTGACGAATTGGCCGGCAATACCTTCCATACGTGCTGTGATATAGGAAACGATCGGGGTATAGATAAATCCATACAGCAGGAAAAATCCTACCGGA
Source organism: Deltaproteobacteria bacterium (assembly GCA_024277475.1). The sequence goes on along the minus strand of JAJRVC010000590.1, from coordinate 6,393 downwards.
AAATTGGGAACCAGCCAGATACACAGCACGACATATGATAGGGTAGAAAAAACATAAATGCCGACGGCAATCCAGAAATTAAAATCCCCCCGGCCCGGTGGGGGCCGGAACAGATCTTTAAGACTACCCCTCTGACCGGCGGCGCTTTTGCCGAATGACCGGATGACATGCCAGATACCGATCAGGGCTATTGCCAGGCCAAGGCCGATACCGAAGCTCAAGTAAAAATCAAAATTGTTGGCAAAAATTGTATCAACGGTCAGCATCCCCGGATGCCAGCGATGGAGGATACCGTGGCGATATAGAATAGGATTGGCAATTACCGTGATGATAAGACCGACCAGGCCGCCCATAACAGCCCAGAAAGGCAGAACCATCCCAATGAAAAGAAGCCCCAGATCAAATTGGATTCCGGTGGCGACCGCCGGCAGCATTTCTTCGGTATGGCCGGTAAGTTCGATCCAGGGAATGGGAATGAGTCGAATAGGTTCCATGAGAAATAGGCCGGAAACCGTGGGTAACAACACATAGATCCCGCCAAAGGCAAGCCCGATAACTCCTCCGATGGAAAAAATGCGCCATTTCCAGCTTTTCTTTTTATCTTCGGTTGATTCGGCCAACGCCATGGTTCCCAAGGCTGCTACCGGGGCCATCGGAAAAGGGAGCTTCTCCACGTCGGAGGTAATACGGTAAAATACATACCCTAACCCAAACTGGTCGATGCGTTGAATAATCTGGGTTCCAATCAGCAAAAGAATGGGGATGAGCCAGTCCCGGTGGAAAAAGGTACGTTCTACCAGGGATGATGAATCCGGACCGGGAGCTACCCAGTCGGGAATGAATTCGACCAGGCCCAGCATTCTGGCGGCATCGGATTGAACAAGGTACTGGCTCCACAATAGCCCCTGAAACGGTGTCGCCAGGGCCGCTCCAGCCATATAATACAGTAAAAATATTTCCTGCTGCTTCAGTTCACTGTAGGCTCGCTTGGCAAGCTCGGCAAACAGGATGATCGTCACCCAGCGGGCAGCAGGGCCGATGCCGGTTCCGATAACCAATTGAAGGTACATACTGCCGGGCATCATGAGAAACCCGATAAAGATGGCCCCCACAACGGTCTTCCAGTCAAACCCCTCTTCAAAATGATCCGGGGTTTGAAGAAGATCCCTGTACTCCTGGAGTTCTTTGTCTTCGTACATAATGTGCGTTCCGGGTTGTGCGAGTTACGGGCTACAGGTTGCGAGTTACGGGTTAGTCCGGCAGTACCAGATAACTCGAATAACTAAACAACCCGTATATGGCCCAGGTGCCGGCCATAAAAAAATCACCGATAATTAGTCCAATAAAAAAATTGCGCATTTTTTTAAACAGCACTACCCCGCCATAGCGCATACAAAGGGCATTGCAGGCCCAGCCTACAAAAAAACTGAACCATAGATACCACATGGCGGAGCTGTAGGCGGTTAAATAGCCGATAGGATGAATCGGCCACCAGTAAAATCGGTGATAGCAGATTACCAGAACCAGCATAACAAAGGCTCCGACAAAGGTGAAGATCATAACCCACTTGTCGGGGTCCTGGGGTGATTCGATCAAACTAAAAATATTGTCATAAACCGCAACCGTTGTCCGTGCAGCCCAATCGAACTGGAGTTCCCTGACACCATATTTGTAGCAGAGTGCCAGCATGGCTAAAAAAGATGATGCGACACCGATTACCAGAACGGTGACAATCGTGATGAAAATCCAACGATTATTGGGAACTTTTTCTGTGACCTTGCGGGCATGCAATAACGAAGGCATGAGAGACTCACGCAAATCAACAAAAAGAATTTTTTGGACAACACCGGCAACCACTATCCCGCTATTGGTAAAAAAACTAGAGCTGAAAAACGCCATCAGGGCGTCGATGGGAGCCGCGGTCAGGGTAAAATAGGCAAGTCCTCCCTGGCAAATTACGCGGGTGGCCACCAGGGTAAACAGGAAAAAAGCGCCCACCACCAAAAAAGAGAATAAAAACGGGATTCCAAAATAATGGCACCAAATGACGATTCCCAGCCCTCCGATGACAAAACCCCAGAAAGATACGCGTATTGAAAACCATTCCGCTGCTATATTTTCCTCTTTGCGCGCACCGAATCCCTTCAAAATGGTATCAAGAAAATGAAATCTTGCCAGCCAGGCAAGAAACACAAAAAACACCAGATAGGCACCAATCATCTGGGTTTCTTCAGGGCGCGAAATCACCGGGCCGAATGTCACTCCCAGAGCTGCGGCAGGTATATTGAAACCTAAAACACTCAGCAATCCGATCAATAACATGCCCGCAAGATAGAAAAACCAAAACGAAAAGGAAATCTGCTTTGATGTTAAGAATGCAAACCCGATAAAGGCCGGGTAGATGTAGATTTTAAGTTTAATAAAACCTGAAAAAAGTCCGACTTTTGGAAAATATTTACCGGCCAGGATTAGCGTGGGGATCGATGGTACCGAGGGGTTATAAAAGCTCAGCCCATTAATCAGATGCAAACAAACAGGAATGAAAAATCCAATGAGCAAAAACCGGTTGGTAATAAAACGGCCGAATTCGTTCTTATCCAAGGCTTCCTGCATTAAAAGAGGGACCCGCAGCAGCGGGAAATTCATCCGCTCATTGTACAGTGGCTGTTTGCTGAGCAGGTTTATGATGCATATCATGACCAGATAGCAAAGCAGAATAAATCCTGTCCAGCCAAGAAGTGGAGCCATCCACGAACCCCAGGGGATCGATTTTATCACCTCTAGCCAACCCATCGATCTTCCGCCCGAAAACCCGTTATAAAAATTGGTGATGGCTTCCTGGCTCTGGGGATACCAGCTTTGAGGCAAAAGGGGATGAAGAACCTCCGCCCAGCGGTTTTCGACGGTAGCGAAATGATAGGGTGCGGTTAAATTGATAAAAAAGGTTCGCGCCAGCCCGGTCCAGGCAATACCGGACAGCAATACCATCAAAGCCCATGATACCAGCAACTCCTTTCCGGTAATCAGCCGGCGTCCTTTAAATATCCAACGGAAAAACGCTGTAATCAACATCATCCAGACGAGGAAATAAAAGGGCGCCAGTGGAAAATGTCCGCCGCCCAGTGGTGTTCCCTGGCGATAGGCATTGTTAAATGGGGTAATCAGGCAAATCAGAATGGCAAGTAAGGAGCCGATCACAAGTGCCCGTAAACGGATTTTATCGACAGGGTTTTCCGATTCGGTTGACTGCGGGGATAATTCCGTAATGGAACGTTTCTGCTTTTCTGTCATATTTTTACTACCTGATCGGAACGGATTGTTAACTTTTTTTCAGTAGCCATTAGCAGGTGTTCGTATTTTTCCTTGGTCGGATCGTCAAACGAGCGCCATAAGAGCAATTGTCTGCGGATCTGATGCAGAAAAGTTTTATTGATCCGGCGCCAGGCGTTGGCTTCACCGGACTCTCGAAATAATTGGACCCTGATTTCAAGGAATCCGGACTCATCCTCGGCCGGCTCGAATAAAAAATCCACTGTCTGCATGATTCCAAAATCGAAGGGAGCCAGCCATACACGGGATTTGATCTGAAGGCGTTGGTCGTATTCACACGGGTCCGGTGGGCAATCGTGGGTTTCTGTTGCCGGCCCGGGAAGGTTTGCGCCCACAAAGCTAAGCTGGATGTTGGCGGTTGAAAACATTCCATGGGAAATTTCCCGGTGGCCTTCAAAATAATCGAAAAGATAACCGCCGATACTGCGTTGTTCTTTGTAGCTCATTAAGAAGGGCAATGTAAGTTCCAGCATATTGCCCTGGGCCGCCGGCAGCGTCCAGGAACGGTTTACATCCGGGATTGCGATTTGACCGGCAATTTTAGAGGGATAAATAACAGATACCAATACGACGATAATCACCAGCACCATAGCCAACACGCCGGCCATTGAGGAATAATTTACAGTGATACCGGACCACAGGGCGGTTTCGGCCAGGAATTTGGCGCTGATTTGTGCCAATAAATAGCCGAAAACCACGCTCAACACGGCAAACGCCATGGCCTCGGCGACAAATAAAAAGGACACATGCGACGGAGCCAGACCCACCGAGGTGTAAATCCCAATCTCGCTTTTACGTTCATAGACGCTGCTGATCATCGTATTTAACACGATAAAAACGGAAATAACAAGGGGGATTATGATGTTGGGGACTCCGCTGTAGCTCATCCGGTTACTGGCATTATACAGATAAATTCCATCGGGTTCTCCGCTGAACAAAGATAAGCCGAAACGGTCCACCAGGCCCTGGGCTGTCGCCTGAACAGCGTCCTGCGACGCAGAACGAACAGCAACTCCTTTTAAATGACCACCGGCGGCCAGTAGTGTTTGATAGGGTATAATAAGGGTCAACCCGCCCGCAATGTGTTGATAACGGCTTTGATACTCCCGCACGTCATCACCGGATTGCAGTGCTTCTTCTTCTACTTCGGTTAATTCTGATGACATTTCGCGCGGAAAGATCACCGGTGTCAAAGGTTCACCGTCCAAATCGATGAGTTGCTCTAATTTCTTGCCGGAGAAAATACCGACAATTTTAAACGGCATCCCCCAAAGGGTTACCGTATGATTTAGCGGCCGGGAAAGGTCAATACCCAATTGGTCGGCCATCCGCTGCGGTAAAATTACCGATTGCGGTTCATTTGCACGCAGCCAGCGGCCCGCCACGAGAATTCTGTCCAGTCCCGAAACTTTCGGTTCATCGGCTGAAAGCCCCACCAACCCCTGAGCTTCAAACAGCTTGCCGTTGAAATAAACGGGAATTCGAGTTGAGCGCGTTCGGTCCTGATCTTCCAGCCATACCCGGGGTACGGCTATGGCTTTACCACCGAAAGAATTTGCGATGCTGCTAAAGGCCTCCGGCGGCAGGCTTCTCCAGTTTACATTTTTCAACAAAAATCCCTGGTAGGGGGTCTTGGCGGCAAACAAAACGCGAGCATGCCGCCGCATGGATTTAGCGGACGTAAAGCTCATGATGGTAAAAGTCAGAATGATCAGGGTGATACAGGTCAAGGCGGTGCGCAGGCGTCGCCGTCGCAGGTTGCTGACGCCCAGCAGAAAAGCAGCAACAAACGCTTTCCAGCGACCGATTTCACCGGATTGAACCAGCTGCGCCCGGGTCTGAAGCCGAGTCATTTCTTCCTCAAAGCGAAAAAATATAATCAACGTCACAATAACCGAAAGCCCCATAATAAAAAATGCTAAGATAACTACCATAGGGCTGTAAGCCAGTTGAAATGCCGGATGGACATTGTAAATAATAACGATCAGCAGAATTAGAATTGAGCTAAAAGCAATAATACGTTTGTAAATGCTGGCATAAGAAAAAAGCAAACGCTCCAGACAGAAGGCAAAGGGTACAAACAGGGCGATATAAAACAGCACCCCATAGAGAACATCTTTTTGGGTTGTTTCTACATCATCGTAAACTCGGTCGGCCAATGCCCAGGAACGTGCGGCTGCTTCATAAAATTTCCCATACTGCTTATCGCCCAAAGCAGTTTTTGCAATGTTCAGCGCTTTTTCACCCTCCTGCTGAAGGCGGCGGATACGTTCGTTGAAAATACCACGTTTCTCGAGATTGTCGATGCGCGGGGTCAAAAGCATCCACATATCCCTGGCTACTTTAAACTCGGTTCGATATATTATCGGCCATTTTTCAGCGATATAACCGGAGCCCTGGGGATTGTACTCACTGGCGTTGAGCAAAATCATTTTTTTTTGCAGCGGCGTGTCGGACAGTGTTAATTTCAGTGGTGTGCCGGCTTCCAGAAACACCGTCGTTATGTTGGAGGCGTTCCGGTAAAATGAAATCCAGGTATCCAGCCGGCTGAACCAGTAGCGTTGCGGGTCGGATTCGCGGCGACCATCGATGATTGCGCCCTTGTGAAAATTACGGAAAGTCCGCGGTTCCAAAAGGTTAAACAATGTTATCCCGTTGCAGGCGAACATGATGATATCGGTCTCCATGTGCCGACGGAACATTTTCGTACGATAGGCGCTCTTACCGGTCTGCTTTTTGTCGATGGCCCAGATGATGGTACCGGTTTTGTCGAATTTATATCCTTCGAAAATCACCTTGTGATAGGAGTGTTTTTTATCTGCCAGTCCTCGCAAATGAAACTTTCCCATATGATCTACGATGGTGTAGAACCTGGCCGGTCCCTGGTAGCCAACCAATACAGTTCCGGGAGCGGGTTTATCGGCAAACAGTTCGCCATGGCGTAAAAATTTTGCTCTGCCGTTTATTTCGGCAATGCCGACTCTGGGGAACAAGCCGTCATTTAGTTTGGACGCCGCAGCCAAATGCCGTACGAGACCCGCTACCAGCGAAGTCTGCCGCAGA
>JAJRVC010000589.1 GCA_024277475.1 Deltaproteobacteria bacterium | reverse complement strand
TTCTGCATGAAGGTGCCACGGAAAGTGCCAATTTCGGTGTTTTTGGGCGTATATGTTGCAATCGGCAACCGGATTATCAATGTTGAAATGGCCCACGGGGTGCTCCCTACCCTTGTGGAACACCTCGGGATGGGCCGGGTCCGCTTTTATTTCTTTTTGTATTGTTGGAGTTTTTTGGCTTCGGTACTTTTGTCTCCAACCGGGCGCCAGGCGCGGGCAAGGCGGTGAGCGGCAATAACCTGTTCAGGTTTGAGCTGACGCTCGATCGCCTGACGGGCCTCAAGCGCATCGGGGTGTTGTCTGGTCGCCGCCAGATTGAAATATGAATGTGCCTTGGTCAGATTTTTTTTAATGCCGAGACCAAGGGCATAGGCTTGACCAATTGAGAACAGGCCAACGGGATTACCCGCTGCCGCAGTTTTCTGAAACAGCTCCAAAGCCTTATTCTTATCCTGCTTGACACCAACGCCGGTTATATAGGCTTGAGCCAGGATGTTTTGCGCACCAATATGATTTTTCTTCACTGCCTTTTGCAGATAGCCAGCTCCTTTTGCTGGATCTTTTTTTACTCCACGACCTTCCATATAGACGAGCGCACAGTTGAACTGACCATTTGCGTCGCCTTTTTCGGCTGCGCTACAAACCAGCTTGGCGCCTTGCTCATAGTCCTGCAGAACCCCTATGCCTTCCAGATGGAGCATGCCTAGCCGGTTCATGGCAAGTGCACTGCCTTTTTTCGATCCCTCAGTGTAAAGACTTATGGCGGCACGCGGATCCGGCTTGACGCCCACACCGAGTTCAAACATGCGCGCCATGTAAAAAGCGCCATCCGGTGCCCCCTTCTCAGCTGCCTTGCCGAAGCTTTCAGCGGCGCGTGCAAACTCCCTCTTGTCCAGTGCCGCGAGCCCCTCGTTTAAAAGCGTGACGCCGCTTTTTTTGGACTTGGCTGAATTTGCGTCGGCTTTCTGGGCGAATGTCGGCGAGATACCAGCAGAAGTTAAAAGCAGGATCGCCGCCGATACGCCCATAATTTTCCGGCATATGTTATATTTTGACATCGCTTTATTCCTTTTAGAATAGCTTAATAGTTACGGAAAGGGAGGCTTCCAAATCCGCCGGGTTTGTTATGGTTCTGTTATGGGCGAGAGGCAGGCCGACGAGCAGGTCAAAATTCAGTCTCTCACTGGTGAAACGCATTCCGGCCCCGGCCCCGGCCAAGGCATATTTGACGCTATTGGCAGTGTTGTAAAGATAGCCGAGATCAAAAAAGACATAGGGTTTCATTCCGCCAATGACGTTTGCTACCAGGTTTTCCTTCGCTAAGGTCGCTCCGGTTTTTTCAATCAGATAAGAGAACGGTGCGGTGATTTCATTTCGGAAATAAAGCCCATTTTCTCCGCTCCTTCCGACCTTTCCGAAGCCACGGACCGACGTTTTTCCACCCAGAATCATTTGTTCAGATGAATAGAGTACCTGGCGGCTTATTTGCGCATAGGCGCTTGTATAGAGCGATATCTTCTCAAATAGCATTTTATAATATACGGCAGAAATATCGAATTTATAAAATCGGCTTTTTGGAGAGTCCGGGTAGTTGGTATCTTCGCTTGCTCCTAAAATCGGTAGCCCGGCCGATATTCCAGGCGAAACAGAGATATAACCGCCATTGAGATATCTTTCATAGCTGCCCCCCATTCGCAGAACGGTCAGGTGTTGTGGCAGCAATTCGGAGGCGTTAACATAGCGGAAGTTCAACTTTTTCGACAGTGATGCCGAAAGGCGGGTTTTAGATCTGGAATCCCTGGCAATCAGGAGGTCGCCGGAAAGACCGGTCGAGGCGATTTGGGTGAATAGCTCTGCAGTCGGTGTTAACTGGCTGATCTGCTCCGAATAACTACCCGTTACCGAAAAGTTTGCGTAACGATAAGGGAACGACATTGCAAATGTCACTGCATTAGATAACTCGCCACCCGAGGCTACAATATACCAGGTGTCATTTATGTCCAAAAGATTGTCGGCCTCCAATGTCACCTGCGCCTGCTTTGCGGCAAAACCTTCGTAATAGGCGTAGTCATAGCCGATACTGCCGCGAATTGTATCGTCGACAATATTGGTGATCTCAATAATGGAACCGCCTGGCTTCTTGCCCGGCTTAATGTCCAGTGTAGCGGTTGATGAGGCAACACGGTTTATCTGATCAATACCCTGTTCAATTTTTTTTAACTCCAGCAATTCTCCAATGCCGGTAGGCAGGCTTGTCCGGAGAATCGATTCTGGCCCTGCTTTCTTGGTTCCGCCGCGCTTCTCAAAATAGTTGATATCTTCGATGAAACCTTCGATGACCTCAAGATCGAGGGACCCATCACTGATATCCTGTTCAGGAATATATGTGCGGGTGGTGATATAGCCTGCAATCACATATTGATTGGTGATGAGCTGGGTGATTTTCTCAACCGTTTTTGGGCCGATACAGCTTTTCTCGAAGGGAGCCACAATTTTTCGGATAACTGCCAGCTTAAGGGATGTTACCCCTTTGACATGGATGCTGGCGATTTCAAAACAAACATCTTCCTGCTTTACCTCGGGGACCGGTTCGGGTTTTATCACAATTCCGGGTTTGGGTTTTAGCGCCCGCTCCCGCTGCTTGTCCGCTTTACGCTGTTCCAGCAGACGCCGGGCTTCATCGCGGGTCTGGGCCGCGTTCGCCTGATCGAAAAAAACAATCGAAATTATCGGCAAAATCGTTGCCGCAGTCAGAACATATATTGCCAGCACACGAAACATTCCCCGGCTGCCCACCTAATTACCCGCCATCATTTTTTCATAACCCCGCCCGATAAGGCCTTGAATGCAAAAGTTCCAATCCGTTCACCCGGACCACCGGTCATGCTCTTGTCCCATTGATAACCACCTAAAACAGGACACTCGGAAATAACCCGATCCTGGTCCGATTTAACGCCGGAAGATTTGGCGGAAATTCCCTTTGGATCACCGGGCGGTTGGAATTTATACTCTTGCTGGAGATGACTCCGGTGCTGATAAATTCCACGTCCTCATCCGTGTCAAATTCGATTTCGCCCTCTTGTGCGACAATAACGCCGCCTTCATAGGTGTATAAAAGCTTGCCCCAGCCGCCAAACAGCCCGTCGTGGAGACCTCCCGGTCGCCGATAGAAACTCGGCAGTAGTTGGACGCCGAAGTGAATATTTGGCGATTTGATTGAAATACCCTGGCTGCCAATAATGGTGCCGCCGATATTTCTCACCTTGGTTTTGGCAAATATTTTGAGCTGCTGAGCAGCCGAGATCACGCCGCCGTCGCGTGTTACGTTGGCCGACCCGCGAATCTTGCAAAAGAACAGAACGCAGGATCGGCTCAGACTTGCATATCCCAAAAGCGATGGTTGATTGATGAATCCAGGTGCGGTTATTGTGACGTTGTTGCCGGTAACCTCACCACCTGTATTAATGAATTCTGCAGCCTCGATCGTGATGT